>NZ_JBIAQQ010000012.1:0-141333 GCF_042889165.1 Streptomyces sp. NPDC002669
ACCGAGTTCGTCAACGACATCAAGCCCTTCACCGCCCCCGCGGACGCGGACGCGGAGGAGGAGCCCGGCCGCGAGACCGTGGTCGTCGAGGTCGGCGGCAAGCGCCTGGAGGTCTCCCTGCCCTCCTCCCTGGGCATGTCCCTGGCCCGCACCGGCCTCGCCGCCGGCGCCAAGCCCAAACGCCGCGCGGCCAAGAAGTCCGGCTCCGCCGTCTCCGGCGACACCCTCGCCTCCCCCATGCAGGGCACCATCGTCAAGATCGCCGTCGAAGAAGGCCAGGAAGTCCAGGAAGGCGACCTCATCGTCGTCCTCGAAGCCATGAAGATGGAACAGCCGCTGAACGCGCACCGCGCGGGCACGGTCAAGGGCCTGGTCGCCGAGGTCGGCAGCTCGATCTCCTCCGGCGCCGTCATCTGCGAGATCAAGGACTGACGACCCGACCGCGGCACCCGTGACACCACCGGGGCCCTGCGAAGCCGTACGCGGCCGAGCGGGGCCCCGGTCGTTTTCCCCGGCCCGGACCGCGGGCCGGGCGTTCGTTCCGCGGATGCCGGCGAGGCCGCCGGGCGCGCGGTGGCATCCTGGACCCCGGGACGGAGACCGGGAGGACCGCGCGATGACGACCAGTACGGCACGGAAGCCGGTCCGGCCCATGCGCGCCGACGCGCGCCGGAACCACGACCGGCTGCTGCGCGAGGCCCGCGCCGCCTTCGCGGAGCACGGCACCGACGCGCCGCTGGAGGAGATCGCGCGGCGCGCGGGCGTGGGCATCGGCACGCTGTACCGGCATTTCCCGAACCGGCACGCGCTGATGAACGCCGTCTTCCAGGAGGCCCTGACGTCGCTGATCGCCCGTTCCCACGAGCTCGCCGGGGCCGAACAGCCCTGCCGGGGCCTGGTGGAGTGGCTGCGCGCGATCATCACTCACGCGGGTGAGTACCGGGGAGTCGCCCAGGCGCTCATGTCGACGTCGCGGGACGAGAATTCGGCCCTCTCGCAGTGCAACGTGCCGCTGCGCGAGGCGGGTGCGACGCTGCTGGCGCGGGCGCGGGCGAGCGGGGCCGTGCGGCCGGACGTGTCGATCGACGACCTGATGCAGTTGACGAACGCGATCGCCCTGGCCGCCGAGCAGTCGCCGGACGACCCGGAGTTGGCGGACCGGCTGCTGATGCTGACCCTCCAGGGGCTGAAGGGGCCGAACGCGGAAGGGAGTTGACCCCGGCCGTTCGGCACCACGGCCGCACCCAAACCCCAGCCGCACACCGCGTACCGCGCCCGTCGTCCCGTGCACGACGCCCCCGCAGGAGCCGCTGGTCCGGCCGTCGGCCGGTGCGGCTATCGGCGGCGCAGGTCCGCGACCCTCGCCCGTTCCCCCTGGCCCTGGTCGGCCAGCACCGCCGCGCTCCGCAGCTGTTGCGGGGCCGGCCCCGAGGTGGTGCCACCGCCCCCGTGCGTACGGCGCTGGCCGGGCAGCGGCATGTCCCGGCGGGGCTGCCGGCCGTGCGGGAGGGGCTCGGACGGGGCCGGCCCGTTTCCGGCACCGGCCACGGCGATCTGCACTCCCTGGTCCGCCAGCGCCTGGAGTTCGGTCGCGGCACGGTCGTCGTGGCCGGGGGGCTCGTCCGTCACGAGGCGGGTGATCAGGTCCGTCGGCACCGTCTGGAACATGGTGTCGGAGCCGAGCTTCGTGTGGTCCGCCAGGACCACCACCTCGGCGGCGGCCTGCACCAGGGCCCGGTCCACGCTCGCGGAGAGCATGTTGGACGTGGAGAGGCCGCGCTCCGCGGTGAGTCCGCTCCCGGAGAGGAACGCGCGCGAGACCCGCAGCCCCTGGAGGGACTGCTCGGCGCCGCTGCCCACCAGGGCGTAGTTGGAACCGCGCAGCGTGCCACCGGTCATCACCACCTCCACCCGGTTGGCATGGGCCAGCGCCTGGGCGACCAGCAGCGAGTTGGTGACGACGGTCAGCCCGGGGACCCGCGCGAGCCGGCGGGCCAGCTCCTGCGTGGTCGTACCGGCGCCGACGACGATGGCCTCGCCCTCCTCCACGAGACCGGCGGCCAGGTCGGCGATGGCCGTCTTCTCCGCGGTGGCGAGATGGGATTTCTGCGGAAAGCCGGACTCCCGCGTGAAACCGCCCGGCAAGACCGCACCGCCGTGCCGGCGGTCGAGGAGTCCTTCTGCCTCCAGCGCCCGCACGTCCCGCCGTACGGTCACTTCGGAGGTCTGGACGACGCGGGCGAGCTCACGGAGCGATACCGCCCCGTTGGCACGCACCATTTCGAGGATCAATTGACGACGTTCTGCAGCGAACACGAAACTGACAGTAACGTGGCCACCCGAGCGTTTTCAGCAGTTTGCGCCGATTAACGGAAGTTGCGCACACGTGTGACCGTCAAGTGATATAGAAGGCCCCGTTGTTGTCCCGTACTGATCGAACGGCATCCCCCGGAGCCCCCGGGTTGCCGGGAGTCACCGGGGGACGACCGGACGGAAAGCCCCTCGTCGCCCGGGGTGTCACGCCTCGCCGGCGCGCTTGCGGGTGTGAAGCTGCCGGGCCACTTCCGCGATCGAACCCGACAGGGACGGGTAGACGGTGAAGGCGTTCGCGATCTGTTCCACCGTCAGGTTGTTGTCGACCGCGATCGAAATGGGGTGGATCAGTTCGCTCGCCCGGGGGGCGACGACACAGCCGCCGACCACGATGCCGGTGCCGGGGCGGCAGAAGATCTTGACGAAGCCGTCGCGGATGCCCTGCATCTTGGCGCGCGGGTTGCGCAGCAGCGGCAGCTTGACGACCCGGGCGTCGATCTTGCCGGCGTCGACGTCGGCCTGGGTGTAGCCGACGGTGGCGATCTCGGGGTCGGTGAAGACGTTCGAGGAGACCGTCTTCAGGTCCAGCGGGGCCACCGCGTCGCCGAGGAAGTGGTACATCGCGATCCGGCCCTGCATGGCGGCGACCGAGGCGAGGGCGAAGATCCCGGTGACGTCACCGGCCGCGTAGACGCCGGGCGCGCTGGTGCGGGAGACCTTGTCGGTCCAGATGTGGCCGGACTCCTTGAGCCGGACCCCGGCCTCCTCCAGGCCCATGCCCGCACTGTTCGGGATCGCGCCGACCGCCATGAGGCAGTGCGAGCCGGAGATGACCCGGCCGTCGGCGAGGGTGACCTCGACCCGGTCGCCCACGCGCTTGGCGGCCTGGGCGCGGGAGCGGGCCATGACGTTCATGCCGCGGCGCCGGAAGACGTCCTCCAGCACGGCGGCGGCGTCCGGGTCCTCGCCGGGCAGCACGCGGTCGCGGGACGAGACGAGCGTGACGCGCGAGCCGAGTGCCTGGTAGGCGCCCGCGAACTCGGCGCCGGTCACGCCGGAGCCGACCACGATGAGCTCCTCGGGCAGCTCGTCGAGGTCGTAGACCTGGGTCCAGTTCAGGATGCGCTCGCCGTCGGGAAGGGCGTCCGGGATCTCCCGGGGGTGACCGCCGGTCGCGATCAGCACGGCGTCGGCGGTGAGCCGCTCCTCCGTGCCGTCCGCGGCGGTCACGACGACCGTGCGGGAGCCGTCGGCGGCCTGGAGGCCCTCCAGCCGGCCGCGCCCGCGCATCACCCGGGCGCCGGCCCGGGTGACCGAGGCGGTGATGTCGTGGGACTGGGCGAGCGCCAGGCGCTTCACCCGCCGGTTGACCTTGCCGAGGTCCACACCGACCACGCGGGCCGCCTGCTCGATGTGCGGGGTGTCGTCCGCGACGATGATGCCCAGCTCCTCGTACGAGGAGTCGAAGGTGGTCATCACCTCCGCCGTCGCGATCAGGGTCTTCGAGGGCACGCAGTCGGTGAGCACGGACGCGCCGCCGAGGCCGTCGCAGTCGACGACGGTCACCTCCGCGCCGAGCTGGGCGCCCACCAATGCCGCCTCGTACCCGCCGGGTCCGCCGCCGATGATCACGATCCGGGTCACGAAAAGTCCGCCTCGCGTGTGTCATCCCGCGGCCGTCTGCTGCCCCGGCCGGGGGTCCGGGGGGTGGCCCCGGGGAATGCAGTACGTACTTCATTGTCCCGCACCCGCCAAGGAGCTTCGCCCCGGGGCCCTCCATACGTGCGCCAGGGTGCGCGCGGCCGGGCCGGGAGGGCTCGTGCGCCGGGCACGCGCGGCGGGCCGGCCGCGGGGAGGCGGCCCCCTCGGGGGATCTTCCGCCCGGGATCGACGTTCCCCCCGTCCCCTCCCGTACCCTCGATGCCATGTCGCTCTACGCCGCGTACGCCGGCAACCTCGACGCGCGGCTGATGACGCGCCGCGCACCGCATTCCCCGCTGCGCGGTACCGGCTGGCTCAACGGCTGGCGGCTGACCTTCGGCGGGGAGCAGATGGGGTGGGAGGGCGCGCTCGCCACGGTGGTGGAGGCCCCCCGCTCCCAGGTCTTCGTGGCGCTGTACGACCTGGCGGCGATGGACGAGGACTCCATGGACCGGTGGGAGGGCGTCGGCCTGGACATCTACCGGCGGATGCGGGTGCGCGTGCACACCCTGGACGGCGAGGAGCCGGCCTGGATGTACGTGCTGAACGGGTACGAGGGCGGGCTGCCGTCCGCCCGCTATCTCGGCGAGATCGCCGACGCCGCGGAGTCCGCGGGCGCGCCGCACGACTATGTGATGGAACTGCGCAAGCGTCCCTGCTGACCCCCGGACCAGCGTATTTGTGTGAACGTACGAAGGAACGCGTGCGGTCTCCACGCATGGGCATCTACGCGCGTAGGGAATCACCGGTTACCCTCATCCGCGTGAACGCATCAGTTATTCCGGACAACATCCAGGGCGAGCCGTACGCGGCCGCTGCCGACGCCGCCGCCCGCCTGCGCGAGCTGACCGGTGCCGAGACCCACGACGTCGCGCTCGTGATGGGTTCCGGCTGGGCGCCCGCCGGCGACGCCCTCGGCGTCCCGGAGGCCGAGTTCCCGGTGACCGAGCTGCCCGGTTTCCCGGCACCCGCCGTGCAGGGGCACGGCGGCACGATCCGCTCGTACCTGATCGGCGGCAAGCGGGTGCTGGTCTTCCTCGGCCGCACGCACTTCTACGAGGGCCGGGGCGTCGCCGCCGTGGCGCACGGGGTCCGCACCGCCGTCGCCGCGGGGTGCCGCACGGTCGTCCTGACGAACGGCTGCGGCGGTCTGCGCGAGGGCATGCGCCCCGGTCAGCCGGTGCTGATCAGCGACCACATCAACCTGACCGCCGCCTCCCCGATCGTCGGCGCCAACTTCGTCGACCTGACCGACCTGTACTCGCCGCGGCTGCGCGCGCTGTGCAAGGAGGTCGACGAGACCCTCGAAGAGGGTGTGTACGTGCAGTTCCCCGGCCCGCACTACGAGACGCCCGCCGAGATCAACATGGTCCGGGTCATGGGCGGCGACCTGGTCGGCATGTCCACCGTGCTGGAGGCCATCGCCGCGCGCGAGGCCGGTGCCGAGGTGCTGGGCATCTCGCTGGTCACGAACCTGGCGGCGGGGCTGAGCGGCGAGCCGCTCAACCACGAGGAAGTGCTCCAGGCCGGGCGGGACTCCGCGACCCGGATGGGCGCGCTGCTGGCCCGGGTCCTCGAACGCATCTGAGACACCCGTCGGCCGGCCGCGGCCGGTCCGCGCCCCCACCCACGAAGCAGACCGCAGAAAGGCGGACGCCGTGCAGCAGGACCTCATCGAGCGGGCCAGGACGTGGCTCGCGGAGGACCCCGACCCCGAGACCCGTGACGAGCTCGCCGCGCTCCTCGAATCCGGGTCCGCCGCGAGTGCGGACGAGCTCGCGGCACGGTTCGCCGGCACGTTGCAGTTCGGCACGGCCGGGCTCCGCGGCGAACTGGGTGCCGGGCCGATGCGGATGAACCGCGCCGTCGTCATCCGTGCCGCGGCCGGTCTCGCCGCGTACCTGAAGGCGCAGGGGCAGGACGGCGGGCTCGTCGTCATCGGCTACGACGCCCGCTACAAGTCCGCCGACTTCGCCCGTGACACCGCGGCCGTGATGACCGGCGCGGGCCTGCGCGCGGCGGTCCTGCCCCGCCCGCTGCCCACCCCCGTGCTCGCGTACGCCATAAGGCACCTGGGCGCCGTGGCCGGCGTCGAGGTGACCGCCAGCCACAACCCGCCGCGCGACAACGGCTACAAGGTCTACCTCGGCGACGGTTCGCAGATCGTCCCGCCGGCGGACGGCGAGATCGCCGCCGCCATCGCCGCGGTCGGCCCGCTCGACGGCGTGGCCCGCCCCGACGACGGCTGGGAGACCCTCGGCGAGGAGGTGCTGGACGCCTACCTGGCCCGTACGGACGCCGTGCTCGCCGCCGGGTCGCCGCGCACCGCCCGCGTCGTGTACACGGCGATGCACGGGGTCGGTACGTCCGTGCTGACGGCGGCCTTCGCGCGGGCGGGCTTCCCCGCCCCGGTGCTCGTCGCCGAACAGGCCGAGCCCGACCCGGCGTTCCCCACCGTCGCGTTCCCCAACCCGGAGGAGCCCGGCGCGATGGACCTCGCCTTCGCGACCGCCCGCCGCGAGAACCCCGACATCGTCATCGCCAACGACCCGGACGCCGACCGCTGCGCCGTCGCCGTCCCGGACCCGGCCGTCGAGGGCGGCTGGCGGATGCTGCGCGGCGACGAGGTCGGGGCGCTGCTCGCCGCCCATCTGGTGGACCGGGGCGTGAGCGGGGTCTTCGCCGAGTCGATCGTGTCGTCCTCGCTGCTCGGCCGGATCGCCGGGAAGGCGGGTCTGGGCCACGAGGAGACGCTGACCGGATTCAAGTGGATCGCCCGCGTGGAGGGTCTGCGCTACGGGTACGAGGAGGCGCTCGGCTACTGCGTCGACCCGGAGGGGGTGCGCGACAAGGACGGCGTCACGGCCGCGCTCCTGGTCGCCGAACTGGCCTCCGGGCTCAAGGAGCGGGGACGTACCCTCCTCGACCTCCTCGACGACCTGGCGGTCGCGCACGGGCTGCACGCCACCGACCAGCTGTCGGTCCGGGTGGAGGACCTGTCGGTCATCGCGGACGCCATGCGCCGGCTGCGCGAGCGGCCGCCGGCCGCGCTCGCCGGGCTGCCCGTCGTCTCGGCCGAGGACCTCTCGCGGGGCAGCGCGCAGCTGCCGCCCACCGACGGGCTGCGCTACCGGCTGGAGGGCGCCCGGGTGATCGTCCGCCCGAGCGGCACCGAGCCGAAGCTCAAGTGCTACCTGGAGGTCGTGGTGCCGGTCTCCTCGGCGGACGAGCTGCCGGCGGCCCGGGAGAAGGGCGCGGAGCTCCTCGCCGGGATCAAGCGCGACCTGGCGGCCGCGGCCGGGATCTGAACCGGCGCGACACACGTCACCGGGGCGGTCCGACGGGAGTCCGGACCGCCCCGGTGGTGTTCTTCCGTCCGTACGGGGGCGTACGGACGTCCGTGCGGGGTTACTTGATGCCGAGCAGCTGCTCCAGCGGGTCGATGCCGAAGTAGACGAGGAAGAGCGCCGCGGTGCCCCAGAGCAGCCAGTGCACCTCGCGGGCCTTGCCCAGGCACGCCTTGATGATCACGTACGAGACGAAGCCCGCGCCGATGCCGTTGGTGATGGAGTAGGTGAGCGGCATGACGGCGATGGTCAGGAAGGCGGGGACGGCCAGCTCGTAGCGGTCCCAGTCGATGTGCTTGACCTGGGTCATCATCAGGAACCCGACCGCGACGAGGGCGGGGGACGCGGCCTGGAGGGGCACGATCGTCAGGACCGGGGTGAAGAAGAGGGCGAGGGCGAACAGACCGCCGGTGACGAGGTTGGCGAAACCGGTGCGCGCACCCTCACCGACGCCCGCCGCGGACTCGATGTAGGTGGTGGCGGACGAGGCGGAGGCGGCACCGCCCGCGACGGCGGCCGCACCGTCGATGAGCAGGACCCGGCCCAGCCCGGGGACCTGGCCGCGCTCGTCGAGCAGGCCCGCCTCGGCGGTGACGCCGACAATGGTGCCCATCGTGTCGAAGAAGTCCGACAGGATGAGGGTGAAGATCAGCAGGATGACGGTCAGCACGCTGATCTGGCTGAACGAGCCGAACAGGTCGAAGTTGCCCAGGAGCCCGAAGTCGGGGGCGGCGATGGGCTTGTCGGGCAGCGCGGGCTCGGTCAGACCCCAGGTCTTGACGTCGGCGACCGCGTCGATGATGACGGAGAGGACGGTCATCAGGACGATGCTGATGAGGATGGCGCCCTTCACCTTGCGGGCCAGGAGGACGATCGTCACCAGCACGCCGAGGCAGAAGACGAGCATGGGCCAGCCGGTCAGCGTGCCCGTGCCGAGCTGAACGGGCACGGTGGTGTTCGCGGCGTCCGGGATGCGGGTGACGAACCCGGAGTCCACGAAGCCGATGAAGGCGATGAACAGACCGATGCCGACGCTGATGGCCTGCTTGAGCGGCTGCGGAATGGCGTGCATGACGGCCTCGCGCAGACCGGTCATCACCAGGACGCAGATCAGCAGACCTTCGAGCACGATGAGGCCCATCGCGTCGTCCCAGCTCATCAGAGGAGCGATCTGGAACGCGACGACGGCATTCAGGCCGAGACCCGCGGCCAGGGCGAGCGGAAGGTTACCGGCCACACCCATGATCACAGTCATCACCGCAGCAACTAGTGTTGTCGCAGTGGCCAGTTGGGCGGCATCCAGTTGTTCGCCGAACTTGTCCTCGGTACTGCCGAGAATGATCGGGTTGAGCACGAGAATGTACGCCATGGTGAAGAACGTGGCGAGCCCGCCTCGTATTTCACGTCCGTACGTCGAACCACGTTCACTTATTCGGAAGAACCGGTCGAGCGGGCCGCCCGATGCGGCTGCCGGCTCGCGCACCGGCTCTGTCGCGCTGGTCTTCATGACTGCTGTCTCCTGGACCTGCTGGGGAGGGGGAAAAGGGGAAAAATCGCAATGACGCCGGGAGCGTGCGGCAGTCGGCGATGCGAACACACATGCGGCGTCTTGCGAGCGGATCATACGCGGCGACTATTCGGCCTCAAGGTGTTTGCAGCTTTCTCCAGTTGACTCGCCCACACGCCCCGTGCCAGTTCCTGCAAAAAACCGGGCGACCTGTCCCACAAAAATAGGAAGAAAGCGAAAGCACCCTCTGGAATTGACCAGGGGTAACTCTTTAGTCTCGGCGCGTGCATCCACCGCTCCCCTTCAACGCGCGCGCCGCCCGCATCCTGCGCGAGAAACTCGGGATGGCACCCGGTCACGTCGCTTACGGCATGCGCGCCTCGTACGGAATGACCCACATAACCCCCGACCACATCACCGCATGGGAACGCGGCACCGCTCTGCCGGCCGACGGCGAAGTCGCCGCCCTGGCCGCCGCCTTGTGGTGCACCCCCGGCGAACTCATGGGCACCCCCCACACCTTGCGCGAGCACCGGCTGGCCCGCGGGCTCGCCGCCGAGGACGTCGCCCGCGCCACCGGTCTTCCCCTGGACGCCTACCGCCACATGGAGGAGACCGGCGTCTGGACCGGCGACAAGCGGCACTCCGCCGAACTCGGCACCCTCTTCAACCTCCCGCCGCGGGACTTCATCGCCATCACCGGCCGCGAGGAGGAGCTCGCCCAGCTCCTCACCGAGGCCGTCTCCACCCGCTGGCAGGCCCACATCCGCCCCATCGCCCGCCTCGTCTCCGCGGACCGCCGCAGCCTCCAGGACCCCCTGCGCACCATGCATCAGGAGTACCAGGGCCTCATGGCGGCCACGCTCAGCCGGGCCGGCGGCGCCAGCGCCTCCGGCGAGGACGGGCGGCGCTACATCGAGGGCATCGTCGACCGCTTCTGGTCCCTGGTCCCGGAGCCCTAGGGTCTTTCGTTTGGATCAGGCCGGATCAGTGAGCGGGGTCCGGTGCGTGCGATCGCAAGGCGGAGGAGGGAGACATGGCGGAGCCATGGCGACCGACGACAACGCCGCGAGCGTGCGCACCGGGGCACGCGAGCCCGGCATGATCCAAACGAGAGGCCCTAGCGCTCCAGGTGGCCCGTGTCGTTCCATCGTTCCAGCGCGGGGGCCCCGTACGCCCATCCCAGTACCGACAGGGACGTCGGGTCGAGCCGGATGCGGGCCGCGAACGTCACGTCCTCGCCGAGCCACCGGGCACCCAGTGCCCGCAGGATGTGTCCGTGGGCGAAGACCAGCACGTCGCGGTCGGCTGACCGGGCCCACTCGACGATCTCGTCGGCGCGGGCGGACAGCTCGGCCGGGGTCTCGCCCCCCGGGACCCCGTCGCGCCAGATCAGCCAGTCGGGCCGGATCGCCTTGATCTCGGCCGGGGTCATCCCCTCGTACGCCCCGTAGTCCCACTCCAGCAGCGCGTCCCAGGGCTCGGCCCGGTCCCCGAACCCGGCGAGGGAGCAGGTCTCGCTGGCCCGTCGCAGCGGGCTGGTGCGGACCTCCAGATCCGGGATTTCCGCCCACGGGCCGCGGTGCAGCCGCTCGCCGAGGAGCTTGGCGCCGGCCCGGCCGGTGTCGAGGAGCGGGATGTCCGTCCTGCCGGTGTGATTGCCCTTGACGGACCATTCCGTCTGGCCGTGCCGGGCGAGCAGGATACGCGGTGCCATGACGGCTCTCCCTGAAACCGAGATCTTGGGCCGGGGACCACGACAGAATGATCGTCCGGTTCTCCCATCATCGCGTACGTGGGCGCGAGGCAACCTCCGGGGCCGAACCGGCGTCCCACGGGACGCGGAGAAAGCCGTGCGCACGAGACCCCGCCGGGACCCCCGGAGGAGTCGCGACCGACTCGCACCGTACGGTTGAACGCCCGCCGTCGGTCGCACGAACACATGATGGAGAGCTTCCGGATGCAGCATGCCAGCACCGCGCCCGAGGTGCGCCCGCGGCCCCGTTGGTGGACCGAGCTGTCACTGCTGGTCCTGATGTACGCGGCCTATTCGGGGGGCCGGCTGGTGGCCCGCGGCGACGTGTCCACGGCCGTCGACAACGGCCTGGCCATCCTGCGCCTGGAGAAGTCCTTCCACCTCAACGCCGAGCACCCGCTCAACCGGCTGCTCACCGCCCACCCCTCCATAGGCATACCCTCCGACTTCGCGTACGCCTCCCTGCACTACCTGGTCACCCCGGTCGTCCTGGTCTGGCTGTTCCGCCGCCGCCAGGAGGTGTACCGCAGGGCCCGCACCTGGCTGATGACCTCCACGATGCTCGGCCTGATCGGCTTCACGCTGATGCCGACCTGCCCGCCCCGGCTGCTGGAGGCGAAGCACGGCTTCGTCGACACGATGGCGCAGTACAGCTCCTACGGCTGGTGGGGCGCCGAGGCGAGCGCCCCGCGCGGCATGGGCGGGATGACCAACCAGTACGCGGCGATGCCGAGCCTGCACGTCGGCTGGTCGCTCTGGTGCGGGATCCTGCTGTGGCGCCACTGCCGCAACCCGTACCTGCGGGCCCTGGGCATCGCCTATCCCCTGATCACCACGTTCGTGGTGATGGGCACGGCCAACCACTACCTGCTCGACGCGGTCGCGGGCGCCGCCGTGATGGGCGTCGGGGCCCTGCTCGCCCGGCCCGTGATGCGTCTCGCCGACCGGATCGAGGAGTGGATCGGGGGCCGGTTCCCGCGGATCGCCCCGCCGGCCAAGTCCCCGATTGTCAGTGCCGGATGCAACACTTCCGCGGGTGAGCGAATCCCCGGCCAGCGGACCTCCTCCGCAGACTCCACCGACGCCGCGTCACCGGCCGACGCAGACCTCCCGGCCGGTCGTGCGTCCCGGGCCGCCCCCGGCGCCCCCGCGGGAGCGGGAGCGGCGGGCGGCGACGCTCCGGCGGCGGCTCGCTGAGCTGCGGGGCCCCGATGTGGCCCCGCGCCCGCTGGACGCCCGCGCGCTGGCCGCCCTCGCCGCCAATCCCGGCTGTCGGCGCCGCGCCCTGCTGGACGGCGCCGGGGTGGACAAGGGCGCGCTGGCCGAGGCGCTCGGCGCACCGGCGCCCTTCGGCCAGTCGCAGTTCGCCCTCGTCCGGGGCAACGCCTTCGAGGCCAAGGTCAAGGGCGACGGCGGCGCGGAGCTGATGCGGCTGCTGTACGAACGGCTGGGCGGCGGCGCCGGGGAGCCCCGCGAGGTCCTGGTGCCCGATCTGACGGCGGCCGGGCCCGAGGGCCGCGCCGCGCGTACGGCCCTGGCGCTGCGCGAGGCGACCGGGTCGGGCGGCTGGGCGCTGCTGGACCACCCGATGCTGGCCCTGGACGTGGCGGGTTCCCCCGCCTATCTGGAGCCGGACGCGGTGGCGGTGCATCCGGACGGCACCTGGACGGTCATCGAGATCAAGTCCTTCCCCATGCTCGACGGTTCCGCCGACGCGGCGAAGGTCGGTGCCGCGGCCCGGCAGTCCGCCGTCTACGTCCTGGCGCTGGAGCGGATCGCGGAGCTGACCGAGGGGGCCGGGGTCGGCCACCGGGTGCTGCTGGTCTGCCCGAAGGACTTCTCCAACCTGCCCACCGCCTCGGTGGTCGACGTGCGCAAGCAGCGCGCGGTCACCCGGCGTCAACTGACCCGGCTGACCCGGCTGGAGGACATCGCGGCGGCCCTGCCCGAGGGCACCACCTTCGATCCGGGGTGTCCCCGGCAGCAGTTGGACGCCGCGGTCGCTTCGGTCGACGCGGCGTACGCCCCGGAGTGCCTGGCCGCCTGCGAGCTGGCCTTCCACTGCCGGGAGAGGGCCCGGGCGGCCGGTGCGGTGGAGGCGTTGGGGCGGAGCGTGCGCGGCGAGCTGGGCGGGCTGACCACGGTGGGCGAGGTGCTGGCCGCCGCCGCGGGCAAGGAGGGCGATCCGGCGGACCCGACGGTCGCGGCCCTGCGACGGGCGGCGGCCCTGCGCACCGAGGCGCTGGAGGGCGGTGCGGCATGTCGCTGATCAGCACCCTGGCCCGGATGGAGGCCGTGGAGAGCGGCCGGGCGCAGCCGTTGGCGACGGTCCGGCACCGGCATCTGACCGACCGGCCGCTCGTCCTGGTCCCGCTGACCACGGCCGGTGAGGCCGGTGCCCCGCTGGGCGCGCTCGTCGGGACGGACCGGGAGGCGCCCCGGCTGCTGGCGGTCCCGCAGCCGCGCGACCGGGACCTGCGGTTCGCGTTCCTCGCCGAGCTGGCCGAGGCGGTGCTGCCGCACGTCGAGGCGTACGAGGACGTCGTCGAGCCGGCCGAGCGCAACGAGACCGATCCGGCGACCGGGAAGAAGACCAAGGTCGAGGTCGAGCTGTGCGCGGACGCGCCGCAGCTGATCGTGCCGAGCCGGGCGGGCATCGAGTTCGTCCGGCTGCTGGGCCGTTCCATGCGGTTCCGGCGCACGGCCGAGGACGACCCCGACGCACCGTACCCCGCGCCCGCCCGGGTTCCGCTGCTGGGCCGCTGGCTGACGCATTACGGGGAGCGGGCCCGGGTGCCCGGCTCCGCCCTGCTGCTCGCCGCGACGGATCTGCTGAACCGGCACTGGGCGACCGGGCAGAGCAGCCTGGAGGATCAGCACCTGGGCGCGCTGCTCGCCTGGATCGACGTCCCGGCGGGCGGGTCGGGGGCGTCGGCGGCGCTCCGCGCGGAGCTGGAGCGGGACGGCGAGGGCCAGTTGTGGTGCCCACCGGCCGGTCCGGCCACGGACCCGGCGTTCGACAACCGGTTGCTGGCCCCCGCCATCGAGCGGTACGACCGGGCCCGCACCGCGCTCGCGGCGGCCGAGGACGGTCTCGCTGCCGATGCCCTGCTGGCCGGGGTGACCGCCGCCGAGCGGGAGATCAGGGCGTTGCTGGCCGGGGTGATGCGGCCGACGTGGGACGCGGTGTGGCGGGGGCTCGATCTGCTGCGGGCACTGCCCGAGGGGTCCCGGGCCGAGGACCGCTGGACCAGGGATCGCTGGTCGTTCACCGGTCACCGGGACCGGGTGCGCTCCGGCGAGCCGCCGCAGCCGCGCCGGGACGACGCGGTGACGGCGGCGCAGAAGCTGGCCTCGCGGGAGACGGCGCAGGCCCAGCTGGAGGCCCAGGAGGCGTTGGACGATCCGCTGGTGCTGGCCGGGAGGCGGCTGGCCGGGGAGGCGTTCGTGGGCGAGGTGACGGAGGTGGTGATGGCGTACAGCGAGTCCAAGCGCCCGTCCCCGCGCCCGCTGGTCACGGTCCGCACGGACGAGCGTCCGCACCTGGGCGAGCGCACCAAGGTGTACCGCTCGCTGGACGGCCGGCCGCAGACCGCCGAGTTCGTGGCGTACGCCGAACCGGCGGACGGGGGCGCGCCGTCGCTGGTGCTGCGGGTCCTCGACCGGATGGGCCGGAGCAAGGAGCCGGCCCCGGGTTCGGTGCCCGGGCCGGGCGACCGGATCGCCTGGACCCTGTTCGAGCACGACCAGCGCGGCGGCCCGAAGCTGCCGGACCCGGAGGAGACGCCCTGGACGCACGGCGGTCCGCCGGGCGCGGCGGCCGGGCATGCCGAGCACCCCGACCCGGTGACCGCGGAGGACCTGCTGTGACGGACGTTTTCGACCCGGGCGCGCGGGCCGCGCGGGCGACCGACGCGATCCTCGCCGACACCCTCGGCGGTACCTCGCGCGGCATCGTGGTGGACTCCCCGCCGGGCGCGGGCAAGTCGACGCTCGTGGTGCGCGCCGCGCTCGAACTCGCGGCGGCCGGGCACCCGTTGATGGTGGTCGCGCAGACCAATGCCCAGGTCGACGACCTGGTGGTGCGGTTGGCGGAGAAGGACCCGGGGCTGCCGGTGGGCCGGCTGCACAGCAACGACTCCGACCCGTACGACAAGGTGCTGGACGGTCTGGCCAACGTACGGAAGTCGGCGAAGGCGGCCGATCTGGCCGGGCTGGACGTCGTCATCTCGACGGCCGCCAAGTGGGCGCACGTGAAGAACGTGGAGCCGTGGGGGCACGCGATCGTCGACGAGGCGTACCAGATGCGTTCGGACGCGCTGCTGGCCGTGGCGGGGCTCTTCGAGCGGGCGTTGTTCGTCGGCGACCCGGGGCAGTTGGACCCGTTCTCGATCGTGGGCGCGGACCAGTGGGCGGGGCTCTCGTACGATCCGTCCGCGAGCGCGGTCTCCACCCTGCTCGCGCACAATCCCCAACTGCCGCAGCACCGGCTGCCGGTGTCCTGGCGGCTGCCCGCGTCCGCCGCGCCGCTGGTCTCGGACGCGTTCTACCCGTACACCCCGTTCCGCAGCGGGACGGGCCACGGCGACCGGCGGCTGTCGTTCGGCGTCGCGTCGGACGGCTCGGCCCCGGACCGGGTGCTGGACGAGGCCGCGGAGTCCGGCTGGGGTCTGCTCGAACTCCCGGCCAGGCACACGCCGCGCACCGATCCGGAGGCGGTGCGGGCGGTGGCCCTGGTGGTCCGCCGGCTGCTGGACCGGGGCGGCGCGGCGATCAGCGAGCGCTCACCGGACCCGGTGCCGGTGACAGCGGACCGGATCGCGGTCGGCACCGCCCACCGCGACCAGGCGGCGGCGGTCCGGGCGGCGCTCGCGGAGCTGGGCGTGGGCGGCGTCGCGGTGGACACCGCGAACCGGCTCCAGGGCCGCGAGTTCGACGTCACGGTGGTCCTGCACCCGCTGTCCGGCCGGCCCGACGCCACGGCCTTCCACCTGGAGACGGGCCGGCTCTGCGTACTGGCCTCGCGCCACCGGCACGCCTGCGTCGTGGTGTGCCGGGCGGGCGTCACGGAGCTGCTGGACGAGCATCCGTCCACGGAGCCGGTGCAGTTGGGCGTCACGGTGAAGTTCCCGGACGGCTGGGAGGCGAACCACGCGGTGCTGGCGCATCTGGCGGAGCACCGGGTGACCTGGTGACCGTGACCCGGCCCGAACGACTCCGGCCGCCCCGCGACCTGATACCCCGACGACGAACCGGTTGTACGCTCCACGGACCGACCGACAGCCAATAGCCGACAGCCGACAGCCGACAAGGAATCGCCCCGTGCCCGAACCCGCCGTTCCCGCCGACCCGACCGTCCTGCACCCGATGCCCGGGCAGCCGCGGGTGGTGCTGCTGAAGCCCCTGGTGAAGTCCGAGCTGATCGAGGTCGGGGACTTCTCGTACTACGACGACCCGGACGACCCGACCGCGTTCGAGACCCGCAACGTGCTGTACCACTACGGTCCGGAGAAGCTCGTCATCGGGAAGTACTGCGCGCTGGGGACCGGTGTGCGGTTCATCATGAACGGGGCCAACCACCGGATGGACGGCCCGTCCACCTTCCCGTTCCCCTCCATGGGCGGTTCCTGGAGCGAGCACTTCGACCTGCTGACCGGGCTGCCGAGCCGGGGCGACACCGTCGTCGGCAACGACGTCTGGTTCGGTTACGGCTCCACGGTGATGCCGGGCGTGCGCATCGGGCACGGCGCGATCATCGCCGCCGGTTCCGTCGTCACCTCCGACGTGCCCGACTACGGCATCGTCGGCGGCAACCCCGCCCGTACGATCCGCGTCCGTCACGACGAGGAGACCGTCGCCCGGCTCCTCGCCGTCGCCTGGTGGGACTGGCCCGTCGAGCACATCACCGAGCACGTCCGCACCATCATGTCCGGCAGCGTCGACGACCTGGAGAAAGCGGCGTCCGCGCTCCCCCGCCGGTGACCCGGCGGCGACGCCCCCGGTCGGGACCGGTGGTCCCGACCGGGGGCGTCACGGCCGGGATCCGGGCCCACTTGCGGGACGTCGGACAATGGAGGGTGGCCGTCCGGCCCATCCGAGGAGGGAACACCACATGCCACAGTCCGAGCGGAACGAACGGCAGCGGATGCGTCCGGCGCCCCTGCTCTTCGAGCCGTCGGCGGCCGTCGCCGATCCCGAGCACTTCTTCGACCTGGAGTCGATGGACGACCCGAAGGAGTTGCTGTCCCGCGCCACCGAGCTGACCCTGGCGTTCCGGGCCGCGACCGACCGCGCGGTCGAGTTCCAGGCGATCGCCGCCGCCCGGCTCGCGGATCCGCGCCGGTTCGACCGGCTGACGACGGCGGACATCGCGCAGCGCGCGGAGTGGACCGAGGACTACGCCAGGAAGATGGTCGAGTTCGGCCGGAGCCTGCTGGGCGGGACGCCCTCCTGACGTCGGACGACGGCCCCGGTTACGACCTCTGGCATATGCCCGCGCGCAAGATACTCCTTGCCACCCCGCCCTGTCCCGGTTTCCGGCAACTCTCGGAATCCGCCCGATCACTCCCGGTAGACATGGGCGCATGACCGCATGGCTGCCAGGCGACACCATCCCCCATCACGGCGAGACCCCGCACCACGACGTCGGCGTCCTCCCGGCCCCGCACCACCGGACCCCGGTGCATCAGACCTCCCAGGTCACGGCGGCCGGGGCCGCCTGGCTCGCGGGTGCCGCCGCCTATCCGCGCAGCACCCTGGCCCAGTGGGAGGCCCATCCCTCCTCGCCCGGGGTGCTGCCGTGCGGATCGGCCTTCGACGTGGTGAACGTGCCCACCCTCTTCGGGCGCCGGATGCTGGAGCACCTGTGGTCCGACGGCCCGGGGTCCGGCCCCGTCGCCACGCACCGCGGCCGGATGCTGCTGTTCGCCTCCCCCGGCACCGCCCAGCGGCTGCCGTCGCTGCTCGACTGGGAGGAGTGGGGCGGCGGCCCCGAGCCGCGGGCGGCCATGGACCCGCAGCTGCGGGACGACGAGGGCGCCGAGGGCCCGGAAGGGGCCGACGGCGACGGGGACGGCAGCGACGGAAAGGTTCCGCCCCTGCTCTGCCACGGCACCGGGGACGCGGTCACCGTTCCGCCCCTGACCTGCGCGCCCACCACTTCCGGCCCCCGCTGGGTGGTGGCCCCCGACACCCGTACCCCCTGGCTGCCGGGGCCCGATGTGCTGCTCTGGGCCTGCGTACGGGTGACCAGGTCGACGCCCTCGACGGCGTCCCGAGAACCGATTTTTCCTCCCGCCGATCAGAGTGCTAAGGTCTACGACGTCAGCAGGCGCCGCTAGCTCAGTTGGTTAGAGCAGCTGACTCTTAATCAGCGGGTCCGGGGTTCGAGTCCCTGGCGGCGCACAGACGGGAGAAGCCCCCTCGCGAGAGCGAGGGGGCTTTTTCGTGCGCTTTCGGGGACGGGAAGGAAGGGCGCCGCGACGGGCTATGTGCCGGTGGTGATCCGGACGGTCCAGGCGCCCGAGGGGGTGCGGTCCGCGACCTCGACCCTGGTGTGCCCGCCGGGGATGCTGTACGTCTCGCCCACCCGCAGCGGGGCGTCCGCGAGCGGGGCGTAGACCGACCGGTCCCAGCAGCCGTCGGTCTCGGGATGGGTGTCGATGACCTCGACCGGGCCGCCGCCGGACGGGGTCCCGCTGCGCACCCGGTAGAGCAGGACGCCCTCGGCGCAGGTGGTGCCGTCGTTCCCGGTGGAGCCGCGCGCCTCGATGGCGACGGCGCTGTCCTCGCCGGTCCTGATCACCGCGAGCCGGGTGCCGAGGGAGGCGCCCGGCGCGGGCACGGCCGCCATCGGCTCCAGGGTGATGTCCCGGCTGCTCTGGACGCAGACCACCTGCCTGCGGTCCAGCCAGCCCAGTTTCCACTTGTGCCAGCCGAAGAGGTCCGGCGCGAGTCCGAACTGGCTGCCCATCACGTCCCAGTCGCCGACGTAGGTGTCCCAGTCGCCCTTGCCGTCGGCCGGCCGGTGGTAGAGGTCCGGCAGGTCGAAGACGTGGCCGGTCTCGTGCGCCAGCACGTTGCGGTCCGGCGGGTGCCGTTCGAAGACGGTGACGACGCGCCGGATGTCCGTGCCGTCGGCGCGCAGCGGCTCGTCGAAGTTGACCACCTTGGTGGCGTCGGAGTCGACGCCCGGGGCGTCCGGGTCGGCGACCAGGTAGACGACGGCGTACCGGGAGAAGTCGACCTGCGGATCGGCCGCGGCCACGGCGTCGCGCAGATAGGCGCCGCGCCGGCCGTTGTCCCAGTCGCGCCGTATGCCGTACCGGTCGGACGTCTCGGGCATCCGGATCCACTGCCGCAGCGGGTGCGGGCGCAGGGTGAACTTCCCGTACGAGGCGCGCTGGAAGAACTGGGTGGTGGCGGGGAAGTGGTCGGCGGCGAGTTCTCCGGGGGTGACGGCGGGGCGGTGGTCCGGGAAGGACAGGAAGATCATGACCGCGTCGAGGGGGTGGTCGGGGCGGGGGTAGGCGTCGTTCCAGTCACTCACGCCGAGCGAGTGGTGCGCCTCGGTGCGCGGCAGGGCGCACGGGCCCGCCTCGCCGGTGGCGGCCGCGGCGGGTCCGGCGACGAGGGAGGTGGCGGCGAGCGCCAGAAGAGAGGTCAGGGCCGCGCCCACACCGCGCAGACTCGGCCTCTCCACTCCCCCGGTTCTGCGCTGAGGCGGCACGTCTACCTCCGGGTGCGAGATGCGATCACGCACCCACCCTGTGATGATTCAAGGCTTTCGTCCTGTTGTGGTGCCCCAGTCGAGTCAACGGTCGACCGAATCCCTGGACTTTACGGACAGTCACAATCGATCATTGAGACATCCCGATGATGCAGAAGCGCTCAGAAACAGTCAGTTACGGGCAAATCGGATCGGTGCGTAAATGACCCATGCGAGGCGTACCCGAGGCGTGGAAGGGTCGGGGCGCTGGAACGTCCCAGGCCCCTGCCTCTATGCTTCACCAGGCTTTCCCACGCGGTTTCCGCCTGCGGTCGAGGCGGTCCGCGCGGCGGGCCAGTCCGGCCACACCTGTTCAAAACCGAACTGCACGGCAGGAGCGAACGGTGAGCGGAACGTCCGAAGGGCCGAGGCCCCCGGCGGGCACGTCCCCCTGTTCCGCGGGGCCATCGACCACGGAGCGTGACCAGTTGTGGCCTCCCGTCGGGGGCTGCGGCTCCGAGCCGCACGGCTACCGGGCGGCGTTCCGGGCCGCCGCGCTCCCGATGGCCGTGGTCGACCACGAGGGCCTGGTCGTCACCGCCAACGACGCCCTCGGCAACCTCCTCGGCCGCCCCGCCGCGGCGCTGGCCAACCAGTCCGCGGCCGATCTGCTCGACCTGGCGGCGGACGGCCGCACCTGGCACGCGTACCGCGAGGTGCTGCACGGGCGGCGCTCGCGGTTCCGCCGCACCCACCAGCTCAAGCACCCCGACGGCCGCTCGCTGTGGGCCGAGGTCACCGTCGTACCGATGCCGGGCCCGGAGCACGGTACGGGCCCGGGGGCCGATGCGGGCGCGGGCGACGGGCGGGGGGCCGGGCAGGTGCTGCTCTCCGTCTCGGACATCAGCGACCGGCGCGAGCTGCAGAAACGACTGCGCCACCTCCAGATGCACGACCCGGTGACCCGGCTGCCCAACCGGACGCTGTTCTTCGAGCGGCTCACCGCCGTCCTGGAGAACCCCTCCCCCCGGGACGACGGCGCCGAATCCGGGAGCGGCCGGGTCGGGGTCTGCTACCTGGACCTGGACGGCTTCAAGGCCGTCAACGACACGATGGGCCACCGGGTCGGCGACCGGCTGCTCGCCGCCGTCGCCGCGCGGCTCACCGACTGCGCGGAGCAGGAGGGGCCGCACCGTCCCGGCTCGCACCTCGTGGCCCGGCTGGGCGGCGACGAGTTCGCGATCCTGGTCGAGGACTCCACCGGCACCCAGCAGCTCACCGACCTGGCCCGCGCGGTGCTCCACGCGCTCCAGCAGCCCTTCGACCTGGCCGGGCAGCGGCTCTCGGTGTCCGCGTCGATCGGGGTGGTGGAGCGTCCGGTGGCCGGGACCTCGGCCACCGGGCTGATGCAGGCCGCCGACACCACGCTGTACTGGGCGAAGGCGGACGGCAAGGCCCGCTGGACGGTCTTCGACCCGGAACGCAACGCCCACCGGATGACCCGGCAGACGCTCTCCTCGAACCTGCGGCCCGCCGTGGAGCGCGGCGAGTTCACCATCGAGTACCAGCCGCTGGTCGGCATGGCCGACGGGGTGGTGCACGGGGTGGAGGCGCTGGTGCGCTGGAACCACCCGCAATTCGGCATGCTCTCGCCGAATCGGTTCGTCGCGATCGCCGAGGAGGACGGCTCGATCGTCCAGCTCGGCCGGTGGGTGCTGCGGTCCGCCTGCCGCCAGGCCCGGCGCTGGCAGCTCGACCACCCGGCCGAGCCGCCGTTGTTCATCAGCGTCAATGTCGCCGTGCGCCAGGTCTGGGACTCCGACCTGGTCACCGACGTCGCCGAGATCCTCGCCGAGACGGGTCTCGATCCGGCGCTGCTGCAACTGGAGCTGACCGAATCCGCGGTGATGGGGTCGGCGGGCCGTCCGCTCCAGGCCCTCCAGTCGCTCAGCGGCATGGGGGTGCGCATCGCCATCGACGACTTCGGCACCGGCTACTCGAACCTCGCCTATCTGAGCCGGCTCCCGGTCTCCGTGCTGAAGCTGGACGGCTCGTTCGTCCGCGGCTTCCGCTACGACGACGGCGCCCACCCGAGTCCGGCCGACGAGACGATCGTCGAGGCGATGGTGCAGCTGGCGCACCGCCTGGGCCTGACCGTCACCGCGGAGTGCGTGGAGACGGCCGGGCAGGCGGAGCGGCTGCGCAGGATCGGCTGCGACACCGGGCAGGGCTGGCTGTACTCGCGCGCGGTGGCCCCGGAGCGGATCGCCGAGCTGATCGGCAGCGGGAAACTGCCCGCCTGAACCGGTCCGGGCTCCCGGGACGACCGGTCCGCGTGAAGAGGCGGGCCGGTCGCCCCGGGTGCGCGGGTCAGGCCGTCGTGGGCAGTCCGTACGCGTCGGCGATCAGTTCGTAGCTGCGCAGCCGGGCCTCCCCGCCGTGGGCGTTGGCGGTGATCATCAGTTCGTCGGCGCCGGTGCGCCCGGCGAGGGCGTCGAGACCGGTGCGGACCTCGTCCGGGGTGCCGTGGACGATGTTGGCGAGCCAGCCGTCGACGAACTCGCGCTCCATCGGGGTGAAGGCGTGCGCCTCCGCCTCCTCGGGCGTCGGGACCAGGCCGGGGCGGCCGGTGCGCAGCCGGAGCATGGACAGGGCCCCGGTGAGCACCTGGCGGCGGGCCTCGCGCTCGTCGTCGGCGGCCAGGGCCGCGACGCCGATCAGGGCGTACGGGGCGTCGAGCACCGCGGACGGCCGGAACGACTCCCGGTACAGGTCGAGGGCGGGCACCGTGTTCTGGGCCGAGAAGTGATGGGCGAAGGCGAAGGGCAGGCCGAGCGCACCGGCCAGCCGGGCGCTGAAGCCGGAGGAGCCGAGCAGCCAGATCGGCGGCCGGGCCGTGGACTGGACGCCGCCCTCGGCCGTGCCCTGGACCGGGCCGGGGACCGCGTGGATACGGGCGTAGGGGTGGCCGTCGGGGAAGTCGTCGTCCAGGAACCTGGTCAGCTCCGCGAGCTGCTGCGGGAAGTCTTCGGCCCCCTCGTTCAGCCGGTCGCTGCGGCGCAGGGCGGCGGCGGTGGCCCCGTCGGTGCCGGGGGCCCGGCCGAGGCCGAGGTCGATGCGGCCGGGGGCCATGGCCTCCAGGGTGCCGAACTGCTCGGCGATGACGAGCGGCGCGTGGTTGGGCAGCATCACACCGCCGGAGCCGAGCCGTACACGCTCGGTGCGGGCGGCGAGGTGGGCCAGGATCACGGCGGGCGACGAGGAGGCGACGCCGGGCATGGAGTGGTGTTCGGCCACCCAGTAGCGGTGGAATCCGCGCCGCTCGGCGAGCTGCGCGATGTCCACGGAGGTGCGCAGCGCCTGGGTGGCGGTGCGGCCCTGCCCCACGGTCACCAGGTCGAGTACGGAAAGTGGCACCGGGGCCGTTCCCTCCGCCTTGCCACGGATCTCGTCGCCTCGAATCTCGTCCACGTCCTGGCCTCTCCGGATGACGCGCCTGCGCCTTGCCCGTACGTCCCTCGTACGTCCGGGAGAACAGAACAGGAGGGAGTCTCCGCTTATTCCCGGGCGGGCAGCGGGACCGTGCGGGGCGCGGGCGTGTGCGGAGTGCCGGACCGTGCGGGGCGCGGGTCGGGGGCCGTGCGGGGCGGCTCGCCTCCCCGGCGTCCGCTCCTCCCCCGGTGTCCGCTCACCCCTCCCGGTGTCCGTGCTTCCCGCTGTGCGCCCAGGCGCGGCCCTCGCCCCAGGTCGCCACCGGGGCCGGGGGCGCCTCCCGCTCGGCGAAGAGCCTGCCCAGACTCGGGGACCAGGCGCGGCGGCCCGCCAGCCGCAGCCCTTCCCGGACCGTCACCTGATTCCCGGTGAGGACCGGCTTGCCGAGGACCTCCTCCAGTTCCGCCTCGTGCCCGGCGGTGTGCAGCGCCGTGTCGGGCAGCAGCACCGCGTCCGCCTCCGGCCGGTCGGCGGCGACGGCGAACTCCCGCACCCGGTCCGGGTCCCAGGCCGCGGCCTCGGCGGCCGAGCCGAGACCGGCGGAGTCGGCTGCGACCACCTCGACGCCCGCGGTGCGGAGGAAGTCGAGCAGCAGACCGGTGATGTGCTCGGGATAGGTGGAGGCGACGGCGATCCGGTCGGCGCCCAGTTCCCGTACCGCGTGGGCGAAGCCGAGCGAGGTGCTGGAGGCGGACACGCCCACCGCCCTGGCCAGGGCCGCGGTCTGCTCGTGGGCGCCCTCCCAGCCGTGAAGGAAGCTGCCGCCGGCGCTCGCCCACACGACGGCCTCGACGCCGGAGCGCTGGAGTTCCTCCACCCCGGCGGCCAGCCGCTCGGGCGCCCCGGTCCGTACCAGCGCGTCGACCCCGTAGGAGTCGTCGTCGACGTCGGTGCGGTACACGACGAGCCGGACCGCGTCGAGCAGGATCTCCATCCGCGGGAAGTCGTCCACCGCGAAATGTCCGGGGTGGAGAAAGCCGAGGGTCGTCCTGTCCACGCTTCCCGCCTTCCCGCGCCTGCCCACCCGGACCGGAACCGGCCGAACCGGAACCGGCCCGACCGGTCCGGGGCGCACGCGCCGCTCACCCTCCCCCTCTTTTCTCCGTTTCATCCAAGTATTCCCCCATCTGCCCACAGTCCCACCCCGACCTGTTGACGGAGCGGGGCGCGGCTGCGAGCGTGGGCCATCCGCCCTTCCCGGACGCGGCGCAGCGGAACGGAGCGACCCTCCCCCATGCCAGAGCCCACCCTGCTCGTCCTGGACACCGACCCGTCGCCGCGTCTCGGCCGGCTGACCGGCCGGGCCCGCATCCGGTACACCGACGGGGCCGGGCTCGCCGCCCGGCTCCCGGAGGCGGATGTGCTGCTGGTGTGGGACTTCGCCACCGACGCGGTACGGGCCGCCTGGCCCGGCGAGGGGCCCCGTCCGGCGTGGGTGCACACGGCGAGCGCGGGCGTGGACCGGCTGCTGTGCCCGGAGCTGGTCGCCTCCGACACGGTGCTGACCAACGCCCGGGGCATCTTCGAGCGGCCGGTGGCCGAGTACGTGACGGCCCTGATGCTGGCGTTCGCGAAGGACCTGCCGGGCACGCTGGAGCTCCAGCAGCGGCGGCAGTGGCGCCACCGGGAGAGCGGGACGCTCGCGAACAGCCGCGCGGTGGTCGTCGGCGCGGGCCCGATCGGGCGGGAGATCGCCAGGCTGCTGATGCCCCTCGGGGTCGAGGTGGCGCTGGTGGGACGTACCGCGCGGCGCACCGTGCACGGCCCCGAGGACCTGGACCGGCTGGTGGCCCTGGCCGACTGGGTGATCTGCGCGGCGCCGCTGACCGAGGCGACCCGGGGCCTGTTCGACGCCCGGTTCTTCGGGCTGATGCAGCCGTCGGCCCGCTTCGTCAACGTGGGGCGCGGGCCGATGGTCGTCGAGGAGGACCTGGCCGAGGCGTTGCGCAAGCGCTGGATCGCGGGGGCGGCGCTGGACGTGTTCGAGCAGGAGCCGCTGGACCCGTCGAGCCCGCTCTGGGACGTGCCGGACCTGATCGTGTCGCCGCACATGAGCGGCGACACGGCGGGCTGGCGGGACCGGCTGGGCGAGCAGTTCGTGGCGATGTACGAACTGTGGCTGTCCGGTGCCCCGTTGCCGAACGTGGTGGACAAGCGGCGCGGGTACGTGCCCTTCCCCGGGCCGGGGAAGTGAATCCGGCCGGACCGCACCGCGCCCCCGTCGCCACGCGGTGACGGGACGACGGATCCGACGCTCCCTCACTTCCCTTTCACCACAAGGCACTTCGCCAACCGCCCCGGCCTCCGGGGCCGACCGGAGGGGACACGGGAAGGTCACGCTCCGGCCACCTTTCGGTCACATGCGGTCGCTTTCGGCATAGACGTGCGGGATCGGGCAGGCGCTCCCCCTGTCCGGACTGTTCGATCCCTCCAGGAGATTGCGAACCATGGCTGACTTCCCGAACCTGTCCCGCCGGGGCTTCTTGAACCGATCGGCGGCCGTGGGCGGGCTGCTCGTCGTCCCCGGGCTGCTCTCCGCGTGCAGCAAGACCGACGCCGGTGCCGCGGACGGTGCGGGTGCGCTCGACAAGCTCCGCAAGCAGGGCTTCGTCCGGGTGGCGTACGCCAACGAGGCCCCGTACGGCTACCTGGAGGGCAAGGAGCTCAAGGGCGAGGCGCCCACCCTGCACCGGGAGATCTTCAAGGCGCTCGGCGTGGACGAGCTCAGGCCCACCCTCTCCGAGTGGGACGGCCTGATCCCCGGGCTCCAGGCGGGCAAGTACGACGTGGTCAGCGCCGGCATGGCGATCACGCCCGAGCGCTGCGCCAACGCCATCTTCTCCGAGCCCGAGTTCATCTCCCCCACCGCCCTGATGGTGAAGAAGGGCAACCCGAAGAAGGTCACCGACCTGGCGTCCGTGAAGGCGGCCGGGATCACCGTCGGCGTGATGTCGGGCGCCGTCGAGGGCAAGTACGCCGAGGGCGCGGGCATCCCCGAGGACCGGATCAAGACGCTGCAGAAGCCGCAGGACGGCGCCGACGCGGTCAAGGGCGGCCGGGTCGACGCGTTCCTGCTCACCGGGATCTCGCTGCGCTGGCTGGCGAGGACCAACCCGGAGACCGAGGTCACCGGGGCGTTCCTGCCGGAGCTCGACGGCGCGAAGCAGTACAGCCCCGGCGGCGCCGTCTTCCGCAAGGGCAACGAGGAGCTGCGGGACGCCTTCAACCGCGAGCTGAAGAAGATCGTCTCGGACCGGTCCCGCTACGTGGAGCTGCTCCGGGAGTACGGCTTCTCGGCGACCGAGCTCCCGCCGGCCACGCTGAAGACGGCCGATCTGTGCAAGGGCTGACGGGGACGGGCCGCGCCGCATGAATGATTTCTTCTCCGCCTTCGTCGACGAACTCCCGCAGGTGCGCTCGGGGTTGTGGGTGACGCTCGAAGCCACCGTGCTGGGCGCGCTGGCCGCGCTCCTGCTGTCGTTCGTCCTCGGCCTGATGTCGATCAGCCGCCTGCTGGTGCTGCGCGGCGTGTCGCGCGTGGTCGTGGAGTTCTTCCGCGGCACCTCGCTCTACATCCAGCTGTTCTGGCTCTACTACGCGATGCCGACGCTGACGGGGTACGAGCTGGAGCCGCTGCTCTGCGGCGTCGTCGCCTTCGGCCTCAATTACGGCGCGTACGGCGCCGAGGTGGTGCGCGGGGCGATCGGCTCCGTGCCGCGCGGCCAGTACGAGGCGGCCGTCGCGCTGAACATGTCGCCGCTGCACCGGATGCGGAAGGTGATCCTCCCGCAGGCATGGGTGCAGATGATCCCGTCGTTCACCAATCTGCTGATCCAGCTGCTGAAGTGCACCCCGCTGCTGTGGCTGATCTCCGCGGCCGACCTGATGACCGTGGTCCAGCAGCTGCGCGACCGCACCGGTGAGACGCTCACCGCGTACGTGACCCTGCTGGCCGTCTACTTCGTGCTGGCGTACGCCCTGACCCTGCTGATGAACCTGCTGGAGCGGGGCGCCAAGCGGCGGCTCGGGCTGCCCACCGGGGCGGGTTCGCTGCTGCGCAGCCGCAGCGCCACCGAGGCCACCGCCTCCGTTCCGGGAGGTGCCCGGTGAACGGTTTCGACTGGAACGCGGCCGGGGACGCCCTGCCGCTGCTGATCGAGGGATTCCGGGTCACCCTGCTCGCCACGGCGCTCGGCACGCTCGTCGCCGCGGTCCTCGGACTGGTCGTCGCGGTCGCGGGCCGGGCCCCGAGCAGATTCGTGACGGTGCCGGTGCGGGCCGTGACGGAATTCGTCAGGTCCACCCCGCTGCTCGTCCAACTGGTCGGCGCGGCGGCCCTGTTCACCTCGGTGGAGCCGCTGGTGGTCGGCATCGTGGTGCTGGGCGTGCACTACGCCGCGTACACCTCCGAGGTGTACCGCGCCGGGATCGACAGTGTGCCCAAGGGGCAGTGGGAGGCATGTCGGGCGCTCTCGCTCTCCCCCCGGCGGACCTGGCAGGCCGTGATCCTTCCGCAGGCGGTGCGCAACGTGCTGCCCGCCCTCGGCAACTACGCGATCTCGATGTTCAAGGAGACCCCGTTCCTCGCCGTGATCACGGTGCAGGAAATGGTCTTCGAGGCCCGCAAGTACGGTGCCGACCACTTCGCGTACACCGAGGCGTTCACGCTCGCCGGCCTGGTCTTCCTGGTCGCGAGCTACCCCACCTCGCTGCTGATGAGAAAGCTGGAGAAGCGTCTTGGCCACTGAACCCCTTCCCCTGCGCAAGACGGCCGCCGCCGGGGACACCCCGTCGGCCGCCGCACCGGCCGCCGCGCCGGGGACCGGCCATCCGCTGGTCCGTTTCGACGACGTCGTGAAGCGGTACGGCGACCACACCGTCCTCGACCGGCTGAACTTCTCGGTGGAGCGCGGCGAGCACGTCACACTGATCGGCCCCAGCGGTTCGGGCAAGACCACCATCCTGCGGCTGCTAATGACGCTGGAGAAGGTCAGCGGCGGTGTGATCTGGGTGGACGGCTCCCCGCTGTCCCACGTCAGGGCGGACGGCGGGGCGCTGAAACCGGCGCCCGAGAAGCATCTGCGCGAGGCCCGGAAGAAGATCGGCATGGTCTTCCAGCAGTTCAACCTCTTCCCCAACATGAAGGTGCTGCAGAACATCACCGAGGCCCCGGTCAACGTGCTGGGCATGGACCGCGACGAGGCGGAGGCCCGGGCCCGGGAACTGCTGGACCTGGTGGGGCTGTCGGGGAAGGTCGACGCGCACCCCTCCCAGCTCTCCGGGGGCCAGCAGCAGCGGGTGGCGATCGCGCGCGCCCTGGCGATGCGGCCGGAGATCCTGCTGCTGGACGAGGTGACGTCGGCGCTCGACCCGGAGCTGGTGGCCGGGGTGCTGGAGCTGCTGAGTGACATCGCCAGGAACACCGACATCACCATGCTCTGCGTGACCCACGAGATGAACTTCGCCCGGGACGTCTCGAAGACGGTGCTGATGTTCGATTCCGGACGGGTGATCGAATCCGGACCGCCGGAAAAAATCTTTTCCGACCCGGAGCACGAACGTACGCGCGAGTTCCTCGACGCGGTGCTGTGACCTCGCCACTTGTTGGACGCCAATGACATTGGCATATGCCCTACGCATGCGCCCCAGCTCATCGAGCCGGGGCGCATGCGTCGGTCCCCCAACAGCGGCCCCGCGGAGGGACCTTGACGGTTATCGTGTGGACAGAGCTTGCGGTCACAACCTGCTGGGGGAAAACCGTGGCACTGATGCCCGAACCGACCACACCGCTCC
The DNA here is from genome assembly GCF_042889165.1 of Streptomyces sp. NPDC002669. Taxonomy (NCBI): domain Bacteria; kingdom Bacillati; phylum Actinomycetota; class Actinomycetes; order Kitasatosporales; family Streptomycetaceae; genus Streptomyces; species Streptomyces sp. NPDC002669. Next base: position 28,617 of record NZ_JBIAQQ010000012.1, read on the forward strand.
ATTCGGTGCAGTACGCCTTCCGCGTCCTCGAAACGATCTCCGCCCACGACGACGGCGTACCGGCCGCCCGGATCTCGCGCGAGACGGGACTGCCCGCCGCACACCTCTCCCCCCTGCTGCTGACCCTGCGCCGCGAGGGCTACGTCGAGCAGATCGCCGACGGCGCGTACGTCATCGGCTCCTCGCTGCTGCGCCTCGGCTCGGGCCGGCCCCGCCGGCAGGCCCTGGAGGCCAGGCTCCAGCGGACACTGGCGCAGCTGCGCGACTCGGTCGGCGCGGCGGTCTACATCAGCCGGTACGTCGACGGCGAGATCCGGGTCACGCAGTACGCCGACGGCCCGCTCACCCCCGCGGTCAACGAGTGGGTGGACTTCCGGTTCGCCGCGCACGCCTCGGCGGCCGGCAAGTGCCTGCTCGCGCAGCTCGACCGGGACGGCCGCCGCGACCACATCTCCCGCCACCGGACACCCCGGCTCACCTCGCGGACGATCACCAACGAGAAGGTGCTGTTCTCCAAGCTGGACAGCCAGCCGGCGACGGTGCCGGTGCTCGACCTCCAGGAGTACGCGGTCGGCACGGTGTGCGCCGCGGTGCCGCTGACGGCCGGGGCGTCGGCGGGCTGCCTGGCACTGTCCCTCCCGGTCGAAGACGCGCACCGGCTGCGCGCGGCGGCGCACACGCTGAACCGGCGGGCGGCCCCGCTGATGCTGTCGATGGCGCTCTGATCCGTACCGCTTCGCCACCCATTGACCCGGTTTGCGGCCGGTGGCATCAGCACTCCTCCGGAGCAGGTATTATTTTCGAGTCAGCAGGCGCCGCTAGCTCAGTTGGTTAGAGCAGCTGACTCTTAATCAGCGGGTCCGGGGTTCGAGTCCCTGGCGGCGCACGGACAACGCATCGGGCGGTCCACGTACACACGTGGACCGCCCGATGCGTTTTTTGCTGCCCCTGGATCCATACGATCGTTTTACACACTCGTACTAGACAAGCGTTTTAAACGCTCGTACATTCCTTGGCATGACGAACGCCACGAGCACCACCGCCGATCGCGGCCCCCTCGCCGGCCGCCGGGAATGGACCGCCTTCGTGGTCCTCCTGCTGCCCCTCCTCCTCGTCTCGATGGACGTCTCCGTCCTCTTCTTCGCGATCCCCGCCATCGACCGTGACCTCGCCCCCAGCGCCACCCAGCAGCTCTGGATCTTCGACGGGTACGCCTTCGCCCTGTCCGGGCTGCTCATCACGATGGGCTCGCTCGGCGACCGGATCGGCCGTCGCAGGCTGCTGCTGCTCGGCGCGGTCGCGTTCGGCGCCGCGTCCGTGGCCGCGGCGTACGCCACCGGCCCCGAGATGCTGATCGCGGCCCGTGCCCTGCTCGGGATCGGCGGGGCGACGCTGATGCCCTCGACCATGGGGCTCGTGCGGAACATGTTCCGCGACGAACGGCAGCGCGGCCGGGCCATCGGGATCTGGTCGGGGGCCATGGCCGGTGGGATCGCGCTCGGCTCGGTGCTCAGCGGAGTCATGCTCCAGCACTTCTGGTGGGGCTCGGTCTTCCTGATCAACGTGCCCGCGATGGTGCTGCTGCTGGTCCTGGTGCCGCTGCTGGTGCCGGAGTACAAGGACCCCGCCCCGGGTCGGTTCGACCTCCTGAGCATGCCGCTGTCGATGGGGGCCGTACTGCCCGTCGTCTACGGGATCAAGGAGACCGCCGCCCACGGGATCGACCCGGAGAACACCCTGCTCGTCGCCGTCGGACTGCTCGTCGGATGGGCCTTCGTCCGCCGCCAGCGCACCCGCGGCGACGCGATGATCAGCCGGGAACTCTTCCGGGACGGCCGCTTCTCGGCCGGGATCGGGCTCAACGCGCTGGCCGCCTTCGCGATGATGGGTTCCTCGTTCTTCACCACGCAGTACCTGCAGTCGGTGCTCGGCATGGGCACGCTGGAGGCCGCGCTGTGGAGCCTGGCCCCGTCCCTGGCGGTGGGCGCCGCGGCCCCGACGGCCACGGCGGTCGCCCAGCGGACCGGCCGCGGGCAGGTCGTCTGCGCCGGGTTCGTCATCGCCGCCGCCGGCTTCGCCGTCCTCGCCCTGACCGGTACGGACTCGCTGTGGCTGCTGCTCGTCGGCTGCTCCGTGATGAGCTGCGGCATCGTGGCCGTGATGGCGCTCGTCTCGGACCTGGCGCTGTCCACCGCCCCGCCCCGGAAGGCGAGTTCGGCGGCCTCGCTGCTGGAGACCGGCCAGGAGTTCGGCGGCGCGACGGGAATGGCCCTGCTGGGCGCGCTGGCCACCGCCGTCTACACCGCCGACATGCCCGCCTCCGCTCCGGAGGCCGCCCGCAAGACCCTGGCGGGCGCGGTGGCCACCGGCGACGGCTCGCTGATCTCGATCGGCAGGGACGCCTTCGTGCACAGCATGCGGTACGCCTCGGTGGCGGGATCGGTGCTGCTGCTGGTGGGCGCGGTGCTGGCGGCGGTCCTGCTGTGCCGGGGCACCGGGCCGACGAAGCGGGCCGAACCGGTCGCGGCGGCCTGACGGCCGCTCAGGAAGCGCGGCCGGTGCGGGCCCGGGGTCCGGGTCCGCACCGGCCGCTTCGGCGTGACGTCCGTCGTGCGGCGGTCACCGTTCGAGGCGGGGCGCCGGGATCAGAACTGGACGTCGGAGCACGCGTAGAACGCGTTCGCCGTGTCGGCGATGTTCCAGACGCTCAGAATGATGTGCTTCCCGGACTTCTGGGTGGGGATGGTGCCCTGCTGGGTCAGGGTCGAGGGCGGCTGCTTGCCGCCGTACGGCACCGTCATGAAGGGCTGCGACTCCAGGGCGGCCCTGGTGAGCGGCTTGGTGGGGTCCCAGCCGTCCTTGGTGATGTAGTAGCGGAAGTCGGTCGTGGCGTGGCGGGCGGTGAACTGCCAGCGGAAGCTGAAGCCCTGACCGGCCGTCACGTTCGTGGCGGGCCAGTTGCCGCCGCGCGGGTCGTCGAGCTGGGCGAACTCCCCGTGGCCGCCGGAGCAGATCCGGCCGTCGGCCGGGCCCGCCGCCGGGAAGCCCTTGGGCCCCTCGACGCTCTGCGGCTCCCACTGGATGTTGCCGCAGCCGGTCACCGTGCCGTTGGCACAGAGCTTCTGGCGGCTGATGGGGTTGTCGGTGTAGCCGTGGCTTCCGGCGCTGCTCGTCGCGAGCATCGAGACGCCCGCCACCACCAGACCGACCACGGCCGCACTAGCCCTTTTACGCATTGCTGTCGCTCCTCGAGAACGTGGGGGAAGTTCCATGAGCCCTGCTGCACGCGTGTTCTGCGGTCTAGACCAAGACTTAGATTATTGACGGGATATGAACATGTCCAGACCAATGAGAGTCCTATTCCGCTTGGTCGCCCCAGGGGACCCGGCAGGCCCTCAGGCCCCTTCCCCGCCGCTGCGCCCGGTGTAGAAGGCCACCGTCAAGTCCTTGACCAGGGACTTCCGTTCGTAGTCGTCCAGCTCCACGATGCCCCGCGCGGTCAGCCGGTTGACGGTGTCGTCGACGGCGTCGACGACCGAAGTGAGCACGCTGTCGCGGTGCTTGGCGTCGATGGCCGCAATTCGCCGTCGCTGCATGGCCGCGGCGACCTCCGGCGCGTACTCGATCCCGGTCGGCTGCGCCGAGTACACCTCGATGCCGACGGGTTCGCAGTCGGCCTTCAGCAGCCGGGTCAGCGCGTCGCCGACCGCCTCCGCGTTGCGCAGGGTGTGCGCGTCCTCGTGGAAGGCGTCGGCGGGCAGTTGCGAGAGGATCCGGGCCATCGCCGCCTCGACCTGCTCGCACAGGTACGCCTCGTGGTCGGCGACCCCGAGCACCGCCCGGGCGGTGTCCTTGATCCGCCACACCACGAGGACGACGACGCGCAGCGCCGTGCCGTTGGCGTCCACGGCGGGCAGCGGTTCGCTGCGCCAGTGCCGCAGGCGCACGTCGACCCGGCGGCGCAGCAGCAGCGGACTGATCCACATCAGCCCGGTGCGCCGCACGCTGCCCCGGTACTCGCCGAAGAGCGTCAGCACCCAGGCGTGGCCGACCCGTCCGCGGCTCAGCCCGCCGAGCGCGAACAGCACCGACGAGAGGAGCGCGGTGAGCGCCGCCCAGGCACCCGGGCCGAGCCCGTCGTACGGGCGCGGGCCGATCCCGAACCGGGCGAGCGCGGCGGCGGGCAGGGCGCCGACCCACCAGAGGACGGCCCCGCCGGCCGCGGTGCCGGCCAGCGCGGCGAGCACCGCCAGCCAGCCGGGCAGCGCGGGCCCGGTCCGCTCGGTGAGCCGGGGGTCGCCGAGCGGTGCCGGGCGCGTCGGGGGCCGCACCTGCGGTCCCCTCGGCATGGGCGGCCGGCGCACCCCGGCCGCCGGCCGCTCGCCGCCGCTCCCCCGCCGCACCACCCCGTCGGGGAGCGCGGCGGCGTCGGCCCGGGCGGCGTCCTCGCGGAAGAGCAGGTGCACGGGGATGGTCGCGGTGCGCTCGTTGGCGATGACCGCGTGGTGCCGCCCGGCCCCCCACGGCGCGTCGCCGCACTGCACGGCCCCGTCGCCGCCGGAGACGGGCAGGGAGTCGAAGACGGTGTCGGGCGCGGTCCGGCGCCGGGGCGCCTCGGGGGCGGGAGCGGGGGCGGGTACGTCCGGTACGGGGACAGGGGCCGATCCGCCCGCCCCGGCCGGGACCGACACCGCCGCCGAGGTCGCGCCGAACGCGGTGTCCGCGCTCTCGCCCGGCACCAGGTCCAGCACGAGATCGACCACGGATTCCGGCCCGGCGTCCACGACGGAACCCGGACCCGTACCGTGACCGCCCGGGTCCGCGCCCCCGGCGCCCGGCCCGGCCGCCGGGGAGTCCGCGTCCTCGGGCGGCGCCGTCCGGTCGGGGCCCCACGCGCGGACCGGCTCCCGCCGCTCCCGCCGCCCCTCCCGTCCCGTTCCGTCCTCCGGGTTCCCGGAACTGTCCGACACCGTGGATCGCATTCCCACCTCCGTCATGTCCGTGCTGTCACGCGAAGAGCCGTCGCCAGGTCTCCGGGCCGGGGTAGCCGTCGGCCGCTCCGCCCCGCCAGCCCTGCGCCCGCTGGAAGGCCTCGACATTGCGCCGGTCCGCCTCGGTCCACCGGGGTCCGGGGCCCGACGCGTAGTGCTTGCCGTACCCCTTCTTCACCAACTGCCTGCCGAGCCTCTCGACATGGCCGTTGGACCGACCGGGCCTGAAATAGCCCCGGCCGGGGAACTTCGAATCCGGGTTCGAGCCGTTCTGCCCGGCTCCCGTACCGGTTCCGCCCCCGCTCCCGGTTCCGGTTCCGGGGATGTCGCGTCCGGTCCCGGCGACCAGGAGCCGCCAGGTGTCGGGGCCGGGGATGCCGTCCGCCTCCTTGCCCTTCCAGCCCTGGGCCTTCTGGAACGCCTGGGTGGCGCGCCGGTCCGCGTCGCCCCAGCCGGGACCGGGGCCGACCCCGTAGAAACGCCTGCCGCCGCGCTTCACGAGCATCCGGCCGAGCTCGGTGACGTACTTGTTGCTGGCACCGGGGCCGAACATCCCCGTGCCGGGGAACCTCGTCGTCGTCGCGGCGCTGCCGCCGCTGCTCCCGCCGGTGAGGCCCCTGTAGCGGTACGCGACGTAGTTGCCCGAGTGGGTCCAGTACGCCATGGGCGTCGTCCGCCTGCGGGTGTGCGGCTTCGTCTGCTCGTACGCCGTGTAATGGGTGTGCGTGTAGTCGGTCCAGCCGCCGAAGATCGTGACGTGCGATCCCTTGGAGGGGTCGGCCGGGTTGTGGAAGAGCAGGATGTCGCCGGGCTGGAGCTCCTCCCGCGCGATCCGCGTCCCGAACGCGGCGAGGCTGCCGGTCCACTCGTTGCCCGGCAGGTTCCAGGCCATCGACACGAAGCCGGAGCAGTCCTGGCGGTAGCCGTCCGGCCAGTACTTCACCATGCTGTACGGGACCTGCGCGGACACCCACTTCTTCGCCCGGTTGATGATGTCGGCCCGGCTGGTGGGGCGCAGCTTGGGCGTGGTGGTCGTGGACGAGGGCGGGCCCGAGACCCCGCCGCCGCGCAGCGGTCCGGGACCGCCCTGCGGACTGTCCGGGTCCAGCCCGGCCGGGACGTCCGTCGCCGCCGCCGGGTCCGCGGCGGCGAGCGCGTCGACCGGGCCGGCGGGCGCGTAGACCGGGCCGGCCGGGGCCGCCGCGGCCGACACCCCGGTCGCGTCCGTCACGGCCGACGCTCCTGCCACATCCGTCACCGCCGACGCACCCGCCGCATCGGTCCCGGCGGCCTCCGCCACTCCGCTGCTCAGCACCACACCGGCCGCGGTGACCAGCACCATCGCGCGGCGCGCGCCGTGGGCGGCCGGGTGGCCGCCGTCCCGCACGGACAACGCGCCGGCGGCCCGCCGCTGCGCGGCGCATCCCGCGCAGACGCAGTCGACGGCGGGTACGTACTCCTCGAAGGACGGCACAGTCATGTGGTTCCCCTCCGCACTCGTCAAGATCTTTTGGCCCGTCGGCACGGGCGCCAGTGTCTCAACTCTCCTGACATAACGCATTTTGACGGACAGAAGAGAAAAAACGACCATCCGACAGGCCGGGGCGGGCGGGAAATGGTCGGGAGCACCTCCCGACTTCGGGTAGAGTTACGCAGGTCAGCAGGCGCCGCTAGCTCAGTTGGTTAGAGCAGCTGACTCTTAATCAGCGGGTCCGGGGTTCGAGTCCCTGGCGGCGCACGCACAGTCGAAACCCCCTCACCACGCGTGAGGGGGTTTCTTCGTTTCCACCCCCTTCACGACCGACGCACAGCCGACCCACAGCCAACTCCCGGATGTCGCACAGTGACCAGTCCGTCACCCAGCGATAGGAAGGCTGCCCTCACGGACCCTCGCGCACGCCCCTTCGCGAGGATTCCGCAAATCGCACATACAACTGGTAACCCGACCTTTTCGCCCCCTCGGCCGAGACCGGGCCCCAGGGCGATGCCGGGGTGGAGGTCGATGCCTGCTGATGCGCCGGGTAGTTGGGGCTCCTCGCGCGGAGTGTTCCGGGCGTCCGGGGCTCCGTACTGGTCCGCGCGGTCCGGGAGTTGGAGACGCCACCGGTGAATCCACCGGCCGCTCCCCTCAGCCGACGTCGTTCCCGTCCGGCTTCCCGTTCGCCTTCCCGTCCGGTTTCCCGGCGGGCCTCTCGCCGGTGAGGTAGGCCGAGACGACCACGTTGGCGTCGTAGGAGCGCGACGCCCGGTCGTAGGTGCCGCCGCAGGTGATCAGCCGGAGCTCCGCCCGGCCGGCCTCGCGCGGGCCGTACGCCTCGGCGGCGTCGAAGCGCGCCCGGGTGAAGACCCGGACGTCGTCGACGGTGAACTCGGCGACGGTGCCGTCCGCGCGGGTGACCTCGACCTCGGCGCCGGGGCGGGTGGCGCTCAGCCCGTGGAAGACGGCCGGTCTGGTCTCGGTGTCGACGTGGCCGACGAGGAGGGCCGGGCCGTTCGCACCGGGCCGGGTGCCGTCGCGGTACCAGCCGACGGTCTGGGGGCGGTCGTACGGGGGCGGTTCGATCGCGCCGTCCTCGTCCAGGCCGCCGGCGACCACGGGCGCGTCGACCCCGATCGACGGGATCTCGACGCGTCGCGGGACCGCGCCCCTGATCGGGTCGTGCGGCGGGGGCAGCGCCACGCCGAGGGGGCTCCCCACCGCGGCGACGTCACCGGTTGTCGGGGCCGAACCGGCACCGGGGCCGTCGGTGATGTCACGCCCCCAGAGCCACAGGCCCAGCAGCAGGACGGCCCAGACCGCTCCGGCGAGCAGCCGGCCGTATCCGGCGGGGCGGTCCGGGGCGGGCCCGGTCACTCCGCGGCCGGGCGGCGACGGCGCACGCTGCGCAGTGCGACGGCGACGGCCGCGACGGCGGCCAGGACCAGCCCGGTCAGGGTGTGCGTGGTACCGGGGCCCTCCTGGGCCTCCCATTCGGCCAGGGAGGCGCCACCGCCGCCCGCGCGCACCGGGGCCACGGGGGTGGCCCGGCCCCGGTCGGTGACGGTGACCGTGCCGACGGCCTCGGTGCCCCTGCCGTCCTCGCAGACGACGCGGATGTCGTGGTCGCCCGGGGAGGTGTCCGAGCCGATCCGGGTCTCGGCGAACAGGCCCCCGTCCGCGGCGGGCGAGAAGCGTGCCGGGGAGACGAGGACGTCGGCCGTCCCCTCGGCCTTCCGGCCTCCGCAGCCCTTCAGCCGCAGGTCCACCTCGCTGCCGGGCCCGACGGTGGACGGAGTCACCGTGAGGGAGGCCCGCGGGCCCCCGCCCTCCTCCCGGTCGGCCCCGGCCGCGGAGTCGGCCAGGGCGGCGGGAACCGGTACCAGGATCGCCGCGACGGCCGCGGCGGCACAGAACGTGAGGGGCAGGGAACGCATGGTGAACCTCCTCAGTGCAGGTTCGCGCCTGCGGAGGCTTTCCGCATCCGCAGCTCCCCCACTCGGGCCCCGCCCGTGCCCCTCTCCGTACCGCTCCTGCCCCGGGCTCAGCCCTCGTCGACGAGGGCGACCAGGTCGGCGATCGAGTCGACGACCGTGGACGGCCGGAAGGGGTACTTGTCGATGTCCGCGACCGTGGTGAGACCGGTGAGGACCAGGAAGGTCTGCATCCCCGCCTCCAGACCGGCCAGCACGTCGGTGTCCATCCGGTCGCCGATCATGGCGCTGGACTCGGAGTGGGCGCCGATCGCGTTGAGCCCGGTGCGCATCATCAGCGGATTGGGCTTGCCCGCGAAGTACGGGGCCTTGCCGGTGGCCTTGGTGATGAGGGCGGCGACGGAGCCGGTGGCGGGCAGCGGGCCCTCGGCCGACGGGCCGGTCTCGTCGGGGTTGGTGCAGATGAAGCGGGCACCGTTGTTGATCAGCCGGATCGCCTTGGTGAGCGCCTCGAAGCTGTAGGTGCGGGTCTCGCCGAGGACCACGTAGTCGGGGTCGTGGTCGGTGAGGACGTAGCCGATGTCGTGCAGGGCGGTGGTGAGGCCGGCCTCGCCGATGACGTACGCCGTGCCGCCGGGCCGCTGGTCGTCCAGGAACTGGGCGGTGGCCAGGGCGGAGGTCCAGATGTTCTCCACGGGCACGTCCAGGCCCATGCGGTTCAGCCGGGCGTGCAGGTCGCGGGCGGTGTAGATGGAGTTGTTGGTGAGGACCAGGAAGGGCAGGCCCGAGTCACGCAACCGCTTGATGAAGGCGTCCGCGCCGGGGATCGGCGTGCCCTCGTGGATCAGGACTCCGTCCATGTCGGTGAGCCAGGACGAGATCGGCTTGCGCTCTGCCATGCGTGGGACTCCTGCCGTACGTCGTGTGCGGGGACGCCGGCGGCACCGCGCTGTGCAGCGCCGACGCCCCCGATTTTAGGCCGCCCCGGACGTGAGGGTTCCGGCCGTCCCGGGAACCGTCGGGGAAGCGTCCCCGAAGTTGTCGGGGACGCTTCCCCGAGGTTGTCGGGGGAGGCGTCCCGGGAGCCGGCGCAGGCCCCGTTCCCGGAACCGTCCGGCGGGCCCGTCCGGCGCGGCGGGGTCAGCTGCCGGTGGCCGACTTCCAGGCGTCCACGTACACGTCCAGGTTGGTGCCGATGTCCGACCAGTTCGGCTCGAAGACCTCCACGCCGTCCATCAGCTCGGCGAGCGCGATGGCGTTGGCGTCGGTGGCCTCCACGTCCTTGCGGGCGGAGAAGCCGCCGCCGACCGCGCTGACGTCCTTCTGGGCCTGCTCGGAGAGCATGAAGTCGAGCAGCTTCTTGCCGTTCTCGGTGTGCGGCGCCTTCTCCACCAGGCCGGCCGCGTACGGCAGCGCGAAGGTGGTGGGCTTGCCGCCCTGCTTCGCGGGGAACCAGATGCCGAGGTTGGGCATGTCCTTGGACTGCGCGAAGTTCATCTGGACGTCGCCGTTGGCGACGAGCAGTTCGCCCTTGTCCACCTTGGGGGCCAGCTTGCCCGTGGAGGCGGACGGGCCGACGTTGTTGACCTGGAGCTTCTTCAGGTACTCCATCGCCGGCTCCTTGCCGCCGAAGTCGTTCATGGCCTTGATGAGCACGGCCGTGCCGTCACCGGCGACCCCGGGCGTGGAGTACTGGACCTTGTTCTTGAACTTCCCGTCGAGCAGTTCCTCCCAGGTGGCGGGCGCCTGCTTCATCTCCTTCTTGTTGTAGATGAAGCCGAAGTAGTTGTTGACGACCGAGGTCCACTTGGAGTTGTACGCCTTGTCGGCGCCGTCGACCTTGTCGGAGCCGGCCGGCTCGTACGTCGCCAGCAGGCCCTTGCTGTCGGCCTGCTGGATGAACGGCGGCAGGGTGACCAGCACGTCGGCCTGGGTGTTGGACTTCTCGCGGACGGCGCGCTGCACCATCTCGCCGGAACCGCCCTCGACGTACTTGACCTTGATGCCGGTCTTCTTCTCGAAGTCCTTGAACACCTTGTCGTACCAGCCGTCGCCGTTCTCGCCCTTGAGGCCGTCGGCGCTGTAGACGGTGACGACCTTCTCGTCGGACGCGGCCGACGAGCCGCCGCAGGCGGAGAGCGTGGCGGCGAGGGCGAGGCAGCCGGTGACGGCGGCTACGGGCTTGAGGTGGTTCTTGCGCATGGCAGTCGTATCTCCTGGATGTCGGCCGGAAGCCGGCCGGAGTCGGTACGGGGGTGGCACCGAAGTCGGTACGGAGGTGGCAGCTGATCGACGAGTGGCGTCGGCGGGCCGACGGAGGGGTGGGGCCGGGGGGCCTGCGGGCCGCCCGGCCCCGGGTGTCAGCGGTACGAGGCCCTGGTGCGGATGCGGGAGACGCCGAGCAGCACGAGCAGCGTCGTTCCCATCAGGACCACGGCGACGGCCGCGCCGGTGAAGAGCGAACCGCGGTCGGTGGCCGCGAAGATCTGCACCGGGAGCGGTGTCCAGTCCGGCGGGTAGAGCATCATCGTGGCGCTCAACTCGCCCATGGACAGCGCGAAGCAGAGCCCCGCCGCCGCCGTGAGGGACGGCAGCAGGAGCGGCAGCTTGACCCGCCACAGCACCCGGCCGGGGCTCGCGCCGAGACTGGCCGCCGCCTGCTCGTACATCGGGTCGAGACGCATCGTCGCCGCCGAAACCGACGAATAGGCGAACGCGGTGACAAGAATGGTGTGCGCCAGGATCACGATCCAGCGCGTCCCGTTCAGCAGCATCGGCGGCTTGCTGAACGCGACGAGCACGGCGAGGCCCACCACGACGGACGGCACGGCGACCGGCAGCATGAACAGCGCGTCGAGGAACCGCTTGCCGCGCCTGCGCATCGAGGCGGCGGCGAGCGCGGCCCAGGAGCCGATGGTGAGGGCGAGCAGGCTGGCGGCGACGGCGGTGACCAGGCTGGTGGTCAGGGCCTGGAGGGAGTCCCCGCCGGTCGCGGCCGCGTAGTGCTTCGCGGTCGGCCCGGAGGGGAAGGCCCCGGACCAGTTGGTCGCGAACGACGCGGCGACGACGACCAGCAGCGGCACCGCGAACAGCGGGACGAAGAGCACGAAGAACACGGCCCAGGTGGCCCATTTCCCCGTACGGCTATGCACCAACACGACGGCTCACCATCCGATACAGGCTGTAGAGGCCGACGGAGATCACGATGTTGACGACGGCCACGACGCAGGCCGTCGGGTAGTCGGACTCCAGGATCGCCTTGCCGTAGACGAGCATCGGCAGGGTCGTGACTCCCTTCGCGCCGGTGAACAGCACGATGCCGAACTCGTTGAGGCACATCACGAGGACGAGGCTGCCGCCCGCGGCGAGCGCGGGGAGCGCCTCGGGGAGGATCACCTGCCGCACGATCCGGGCCGGCTTCGCGCCCAGCGAGGACGCCACCTCCAGTTGCCCGCTGTCGAGCTGTGAGAACGCGGCGAGCAGCGGGCGCATCACGAACGGGGTGAAGTAGGTGATCTCGGCGAGCAGGACGCCCCACGGGGTGGTGAGGAAGTCGAAGGGGCCGCTCGACGCCCCGGTGAGGTCCGTCCAGACGCCGTTGGCCATGCCGACGTTGCCGTAGATGAACAGCAGGGCGAGCGTGATCAGGAACGACGGGAAGGAGAGGAAGACGTCGATGAACCTGGCGACCGCCCGGCAGCCGGGGAACGGCACGAAGGCGATGATCATGGCCAGGACGAAGCCCAGCACGAGGCAGCCGACCGTGGAGCCGGCCGCCAGCCAGACGGTGGTCGTCAGGGCCGAGCGGAACGCCTCGGAGGCGAACACCTCGCCGTACGGGGCGAACGAGGTGCCGCCCTCGTCCGGGGTGACGGACTGCTGGACGACGAGGGCCAGCGGGTAGAGGAAGACCAGGGCGAGGACGGCGACGGGCGGCAGGGCCCAGACGAAGCGGGGCACGCGGCGGGCCTCGCGGGCCGGGGCGGGCGGACCGGACGGGGCCGGGGGCGCCGCCCCGGCCGGGCCGGTCCCGTCGCCGCCGGTGCGCGGGCGCGGCGCCTTCGTCAGGGCGCCGGGCGCGGCGATGCCGGACGCGGCGGGGTGGGCGGCGCTAGCCATCGGTTCCTCCTCCGGCTCCGGCTGCTGCTCCGGTTCCAGCAAAAGCTCCGGCGCCGGTTCCGGAGGCCGTGCCCGCGGGCAGCAGCACCGCGTCCTCGGCCGCGAAGTGCACGGTGACCCGGTCGCCGAGCGCCGGGGTCTCGCGCAGTTCCCGCAGGTCGGCCTTGACCCGGTGGCCGTCCACGTCGACGTACAGCCGGTGGGTGGAGCCGCGCCACTGGACCTCGGCGATGGTGCCGCTCAGGGCGTTGGGTCCGTCGCCGAGTCCGACCAGGTGGGGCCGGACGCACAGGGTGGCGGTGGCCCCGCGGGCCGCCTCGCCGGTCGGTACGTCCAGCGCGTGCCCGGCGAAGTCGACGGTGTCGGGGCCGTCGGCGACGGTCACCGGCAGCAGGTTGGCGTTGCCGACGAACGAGGCGGTGAACTCCGTGCGCGGGCGGCGGTACAGGTCCTGCGGGGTGCCGCAGTCCTGGAGGCGCGCCTTGTCCATGACCGCGATCCGGTCGGCGAGGGTGAGCGCCTCGACCTGGTCGTGGGTGACGTACAGGATGGAGACGTCGGGCAACTCGCGGTGCAGCCGCGCCAGTTCGGTGAGCATTCCGGAGCGGAGCTGGGCGTCGAGCGCGGAGAGCGGTTCGTCGAGCAGCAGGACGCCGGGCCGGATGGCGAGCGCGCGGGCGATGGCGACGCGCTGCTGCTGGCCGCCGGAGAGCTCGCGCGGGTAGCGCTCGGCGTAGGCGGCCATGCCGACGAGTTCGAGCGCCTCGGCGACCCGGGCGGGGATCTCGGTCTTCGCGACCTTGTGGGACTTGAGCCCGAAGGCGACGTTGTCCCGGACCCGCATGTGCGGGAAGAGGGCGTACTGCTGGACGACCATGCCGATGCCGCGCTTGTGCGGCGGCAGCCCGGTCACGTCGCGGTCGCCCAGGTACACCCGGCCCGAGGCCGGCCGGACGAATCCGGCGACGGCCCGCAGGGCGGTGGTCTTCCCGGACCCGGAGGGGCCGAGCAGGGCCATGACCTCGCCGGGTTCGACGGTCAGGTCGAGCCGGTCGAGCACGGTGTTCCCGCCGTACACGACGCTGACCTGGTCGAACCTGATGCCGCTGCGGACGGACCGCTCTCCGCCGGTCATGCCTCGGCCCGCGCGATCAGGTCCGGCAGCTCGGCGACGGAGCCGAGGACGTGCGTGGCGCCGTGCCGGGCCAGCTGGTCCTTGTCGTGGGCGCCGGTGAGCACCCCGGCCACGATCCCGGCCCCGGAGCGCACGCCGCTGAGCATGTCGTACGAGGTGTCGCCCGCGACCACGATCCGCCGGACGTCGTCCACGGCGCCGGTGCGCAGGAACGCGGCGAGGACCATGTCCGGGCAGGGGCGCCCGCGGCCGCCCGCGTCGGCCGGGCAGAGGGTCAGGGGCACCAGGTCCTGCCAGCCGAGCGCGGCCAGGATGGCGTCCTGGGTGACGCGGGCGAACCCGGTGGTCAGGACCACGGTCCGGCCCTCGGCCCGGAGCCGCTCGATGGCCTCGCGGGCGCCGGGGAGCGGTGCGATGCGGCCGCCGTCGACGAGTTCGCCGTACGCCTCCTCGAAGGCGGCGTTGGCCCGCTGGGCCGGCTCCTCGTCACCGAAGAGGTGGCGGAAGACCGAGATCTTGGACTCGCCCATGGTGGCGCGCACGTAGTCGAGCTTCTCGGCGTGGTCGGCGGAGCCGGGCTCCACGCCGAGGCGCTCGGCCGCGACGGAGAACGCCTGCTCGACGAGGCCGCCGTCGGCGACGGTGGTGCCGGCCATGTCGAGGACGACCAGGTTCAGCTTCTCGGTGTCCGGCTTCCCGGTGGTCGGGGCCCCGGTGCTCAGCTTCTCGGTGTTCGGGTTCTCGGTGTTGCTCAACTTCTTCACCAGCCCAGTTCGTCGGCGGTCGTTTCGGCGATCGCGGGCGAGCAGGTCATGCCCCTGCCGCCCGGTCCGGTGACCAGCCAGACGCCGTCCCGCACCTGCTGGCGGTGGACGACCCGGCTGGTGTCGGTGCACTGGGCGTAGACCCCGGCCCAGCGGTGGCGGATCCTCGGCAGCGGGCGGCCGAGGAAGGACTCGACGACCCCGGTGAGGTGTTCGTACGGCTCCTCGACGGTGTCGAAGGAGAAGGGGGGCTCGTACTCGTGGGTGTCGCCGATGGTCAGTCCGCCGTCGCGGCGCTGCACCATCAGCAGCTGCATCTTGTGCGCCGCCGCGGTGGGGGCCTGTGCCTGCTCGGCGTTGAGGGTGTCGAGCGCCTCGCTCCGGTACGCCGGGTAGTAGCGGAAGCTGTCCGCGTCGGCGACGGAGGTGGTGAGCGGTTCGCCGAGCGGGTCGGTCTGCATCATCTGGAGCCGGACGCGGCGCACCGGGAGGTCGGGGCCGGCCAGTTCGCGGACGAGGCCGCCGAGCCAGGCGCCGGTGGCCAGGATCACGGCGTCACCGGTGTGCACGTCGCCGTGGTCGTCGCGGACGGAGGCGGTGCCCACCACCTCGCGGACCTCGCGGCCGCCGATGAACGTGTACCGGCCCGACTTCAACAGCTCCTTCTTCAGGGCCAGTTGCGCGGTGCGCGGCTCGACCGCCGCGTCCCGCTCGCACCACAGGGCGGCGGTGAAGTCACCGCGCAGCGCGGGGTTGATCGCGTGGGCCTCGTCGGCGGTGAGCAGCTTGTAGCCGCGTGCCACCGCGTCGGGCCGGGCGACGGCCGCGTCGGCGACCGCGATCTCCAGCTCGGTACGGAGCGGGGTGAGCGAGCCGCAGGCCCGGAAGCCCAGCTCCGGGACCCGCGCCCCGATGCCCTCCCACAGCTCACGGGCGCGCAGCGCGGTCTCCAGCTCCTCGCCACCGGCCCGGCCGCTGACCCATATCTGTCCGAAATTGCGGAGCGATGCCCCGCGCGCCTCGCTCTCGCGCTCGATCTGTACGACCTCGTGGCCGCGGTTCACTGCGTGCCAGGCGTGCATGGTTCCCACCACGCCGGCTCCTACGACGATGACTCTCACGACGGCCACGCTCCTCGGGACCGGTGACCCGAACTGATCCGTACGGCAACGGGATGGTGAACTGGGCCCCAAAGTTGGCCTAGACCCGTTACGTTCCCGTTATCCGAAGGGGGTGTTCGGCCGGGTGGGGTCACCGCCTCCGTCACCCGCCGGAACGGGTGGAGCGGTGTTCGGCGAAGGGGTGGGGCGGTGTTCAGTGACCGTCCTGCGCGCCCAGGTGCGCGGTGAAGGAGAACCTGTCGCCCCGGAAGAGGGTCCGCACGCGCTCCAGCGGATCGCCGTCCGTGTCGCGCGAGATGCGGTGCATCAGCAGCATCGGCAGCGCGGGCGGGGTGCCGATGAGCAGCGCCTCGCGCGGAGTGGCGAGCACGGTCTCGATCCGCTCGTCGGCGTCGCCGAAGGGAATCCCGAGCCGGTCGCGGAGATAGGCGTAGAAGGACGAGTCGGGGTCGAAGTCCCGGTCCAGGTCCGGCACTCGGGCGACGGAGACGTACGTGCTCTCCAGCCCGACCCGGTCGTCGTCGGCGAGCAGCACCCGCTCCAGGTGCCAGACCGGCTCCCCGCGCGCCACCCCTATGTCGCCGGCGAGCGCCCCGGGGCAGGGGAACCGCTCCAGTCCGATGAGGCGGCGTCCCGGCGTACGGCCCTGGCGGCGCACGCCCTCCGTGTAACTCGCCAGCGAGAGCGGCTGCTCCAGCTTGGGTCCCGCGACGACCGTGCCGCGTCCCTGACGGGCGAGCCGCCCCTCCAGCAGGAGTTCGCGCAGCGCCTGACGCACCGTCTCGCGCGAGACCTCGTACCGCTCGGCGAGGTCGCGTTCGGTGGGCAGCATCCCGCCCTCGCCCAACTCCTCCACGAGCGTGGATACACGGGCCTTCACCGCGTAGTACTTGGGGATGCGGCCGTGCTCCGGGATGCCGGAACGGATGGGTGCGCCAGGTGCCTGGTCGTGCGGGTAGTCCACGGCGCGATGGTGGCAGACGGACATGAACGGGGGTGAACGTTCAGGAGCGGGACGGTGAGCTTCCGGGGTACGGGGGTTGCTCGGGGGGCGAGTGGGGCGAGGGGTTTCCGGGGTGCGGGCGCGGCCGGTCATGGGGGAGGTGGTCAGGGGCGGGCCGGTCATGGGCGGGGGTGGCGCGGGCGGCGGGTCCGGATCACCACGGCCCCGGCACCGATCAGGAGACTGGCGCCGGCGAGGCCGGCCAGCGGGGCGAGGCCGGGCCCGGTCTCGGCCAGTTCCGGCGGATCTTCCCCGGCCGGGGGCCGTCCGGGCCCGACCGGACGCGAGGGATCGCCGTCGGTGTCGGCCTCGGGCCAGATCCCGTCCGTCCCGTCCGTCCCCTCGCTGTCGTCGACGACGGTGAAGAAGTAGTCGTCGGACTCGCCCACCCACGCCCCGTCGTCCCCGCCCGGATCGCCGGTCGCACCGCCGCCCGCGCGCTGCCGCTGGACGATCGCGGCGTTGGCGGTGATCCGCCCGGGGAGGGTGTCGGAGGTGAAGGCCATCCGGACCTGGACGGTGACGGTCCGGCCGGCGGGGACGGTGAAGCCCTCGAAGTCGTCGCCGTCGCCCCCGAAGACCCCGATGTGTTCGTCCCGGTCGGTGGTCTCCCAGGTGACTCGGTGCTCCGTACCGGGCCGGGCCTGCTCGGAGAACTTCAGCTGGATCTGGTCGGAGGTCAGCCTCCGGTCCTCGTCGGTGAGGACGAGCACGGGGTGGATGGCCCGGCACGGTTCGGTGGTGGTGTTGGTCAGCTCCAGGAACCAGGTCCCGTAGCCGCCGCCGGACGCGTAGCTGTCCGGGCCGCCGTGGATACGGGTACGGATCGGGAACTCGCCGGCCTTCGGGTCGCCGCAGGCGGGCTGCTGGTCGGCGGCGGTGGCGGTGATGTCCGGCGCCGAGACCGGAGTGGCCGCGGAGGCGGCGGAGGCGGACGTGACGGACGTGCTGCCGAGGACGACGGCGGGAACGACGCTCGCCGCGGCCAGCCCGAGCGCGAGCCCGTGCCGGGTGCGTCCGGGGGACGGCGGGGCCGTGGGAGAACCGGCCGGGGCGCCGAACACGGAGATGGACGCGGCGGAGCTCACGGGGACGGACGTGGGGCTCGCCGTCGGAACGGAGGCGGGAGCGGGCCCGGGGGCGGAGGTCGCCCTGGAGGTGGAGGTGGCTCCGGAGGGTGTGCCGGACGGGGGCGGTGCAGGGGACATCTGGGGATCACCTTCGCTGCTCGCTGTGCGGTCGGCCGGGGCGTCCGCGGCGTGTCGCCGTTCGCCCGAGGGCGGGGCCCCGGGCATCCGGCGCACCCGGGCGAAAAGCGCCGGGACGCCCCCGGCGGGAGGTCCCCCGCCCTTCGCTTCAGGGCCTTGCGGGGAGAGCCGCTCGGGCATTCCGGCGACACCGCGGGCAGGCGTGCCGGGCGCCACGGACCGGCCCCACGGGCGGCACAGGACATCGCGGACACCCACGGGGCCCGTACGGCCGGAGTTCACCGGTCCTGGAACCGCGACGCTGCCACGCACGCGCGAGGCACGCCCCGCCGACATGCCGCGGTGCCGCCCGGTCGGCTGTCCGAATCCGCCCGATCGGCCCAGCCTCCGGCGTGCCGACACCGTTCCCCTTCCGGCTCACCCGTCCCTTGAGCCCCCATGATTCACACCCGCCCCGCAGGGCTCACCTCGCGCGCCCCGTGCCCCCGTCCACTCCCTCTGCGTCATCCGCCGCGCCTGCCCCGTCCGTCCTGCCCCTCCCACCTGCGCCCTCAGCGCCGTCCGCGCGGCCGAACAGCGGGGCCAGGATCAGTTGGGCGGCCCCCTCCGCGACCGGCCGGTCCCCGCCCTCGACGGCGTCGACCGGCACCGGCGCGATGCCGCCCCGCCGGGTGCGCTCGTCGATCACGGCGCGCACCCCCCGTACGTACGCGTCGGGATCGGCCGCGACGGTACGGCCGCCGAGCACCACCCGGTCGATGTCGAGCAGCCCGACGAGGTTGGCGGCGCCGGTCCCCAGCACCCGGGCCGCCTCGGCGACATCGCCGCGGGCGACGGCGGCGAGGCAGAGCGCCTCGACGCAGCCGCGCCCCCCGCAGCCGCACTCCGGCCCGTCCAGCCGGACCGTCTGATGCCCGAACTCACCGGCCCCGGTACGGGCCCCGCGGTGCAGCTCCCCGCCGAGGAACAGCCCGGCGCCGAGCCCGGTCCCGAGGTGCAGGTACGCGAAGTCGCCGCCGCCCGCCGTCCGCAGGGCGAGGCCGAGGGCGGCGGCGTTGGTGTCCTTGTCCACGACGACGGGCAGCCCGGTCCGCACGGCGAGCGCGTCCCGCAACGGATACCCGTCCCACTGCGGGAACCCGGTGACCCGGCGCAGCACGCCGCCCCGGTGGTCCAGCGGCCCCGGCACCGCCACCCCGACCCCGAGCACCGCCCGCCCCTCCGGCCCGCCGCCGTCCCCCGTGCCGCTCCCCGGCCCCGGCCTCTGCCCCGCGCCCGCATCCGCGTCCCGTATCGCCGTGACCGCGTCCGTCGCGGCCGTCAGCACCTCCGCCGCCGGGGCACCGAGGTCCAGCGGGGCGGTACGGCTCGCGACGACCGCGCCGGACAGGTCGACGAGCACCGCCGTCAGCCCGTCCCGGTCCAGATGCAGGCCGACCGCGTGCCCGGCGTCCGGCACCAGGCGCAGCACGGTGCGCGGCTTGCCCCCGGTGGACGCCCGCCGGCCCGCCCCGGTCACCAGACCTTCGGCCCGCAGCCGGGCCGTGATCTTGCTGACGGCCTGCGGCGTGAGCCCCGTGCGCTCGGCGAGTTCGATCCTGCTGATGCCGTCCCCGCCCGCCGACCTCAGCAGGTCCAGCACGAGCGCGGCGTTGTGGCCGCGCAGCATCGGCAGGTTCGCGCCGCCACTAATCCTGTTCACCGCTGATCCTGTTCACTGCTGATCCTGTTCACCATCGGCCCCGCTCACCGTTGCTCCTGTCCACGACCCCATTGTCGCCGTCGCTTGCACTTCGGCAACAGCGTTGCTTAAGTGGACGGCATGACTGGCACCACGACCCACCGGGCCTCCGGGCCGTCCGGGACCCCCCTGCGCGTCGGGCTCGTCGGCTACGGCCTGGCGGGTTCCGTCTTCCACGCCCCGCTGATCGCCGCGACCGAGGGACTCGTCCTCGACACGGTCGTCACCACGAACGAGGAGCGGCGGGACCTGGCCCGCGCCGAGTTCCCCGATGTGGCGTTCGCCGCGTCGCCGCAGGAGCTGTGGGAGCGCGCGGACGACCTCGATCTGGTCGTGATCGCCTCACCGAACAAAACCCACGTCCCGATCGCGACCGCCGCGCTCGAAGCCGGTCTGCCGGTCGTCGTGGACAAGCCGATCGCCGGTACGGCGGCCGAGGCACGCGGGCTCGCGACCCTGGCCGAGGAGCGCGGGCTGCTGCTCTCGGTCTTCCAGAACCGCCGCTGGGACAACGACTTCCTCACCCTCTCCCGGCTGATCGCGGACGGTGAACTGGGCGAGGTGCAGCGCTTCGAGTCCCGCTTCGAGCGGTGGCGCCCGCGGCCGAAGGGCGGCTGGCGCGAGTCGGGCGACCCGCAGGAGATCGGCGGGCTGCTGTACGACCTGGGGAGCCACGTGGTCGATCAGGCGCTCGTGCTGTTCGGGCCCGCGGTGCAGGTGTACGCGGAGTCCGACGTGCGCCGCCCCGGTGCCGCCGCGGACGACGACACGTTCCTCGCGCTCACCCATGCGAACGGGGTCCGCTCACATCTGTACGTCAGTGCCACGGCCGCGCAGCTCGGCCCGCGCTTCCGGGTGCTGGGCCGGTCCGCCGGCTACGTGAAGTACGGCCTCGACCCGCAGGAGGCCGACCTGCGGGCGGGCACCCGTCCGGCGGCGGCCGGCCGGGCGTGGGGCGAGGAGCCGGAGGAGCTGTGGGGCCGGATCGGCTCGGGCGAGTCCCCGCTGACGGGCGGCGGCGCCCCGGTCCGCAGCCTGCCGGGCGACTACCCGGCGTACTACGCGGCGGTCGCCGACGCACTGCGCGGAAAGGGTGAGAATCCGGTGACCGCCTTCCAGGCGGCGGCGACCCTTGATGTCCTGGAGGCGGCCCGCCGCTCGGCCCGCGAGGGCGTGACCGTGCCCCTGCCCGCCTGACCACTCCCCGCCCCCTCTCCCCCGCGCCCCCGTCCCCGCTCCCCGTACCCCCGTCCCCGCGCCGCTCCCCGTATCCGCTTCCGCTCCCCCGCCGACCCCGAGGTGCAGCCGTATGACCCCCACCGCTCCGACCATCTCCGAGCTCATCGCCCAGGAGCGCCGGCTGACGCTGCCGCACTTCGGCCACGACGACGCGTACGCGCTCGGCGACCTGCTGGTCTCGA
Source organism: Streptomyces sp. NPDC002669 (assembly GCF_042889165.1). Taxonomy (NCBI): domain Bacteria; kingdom Bacillati; phylum Actinomycetota; class Actinomycetes; order Kitasatosporales; family Streptomycetaceae; genus Streptomyces; species Streptomyces sp. NPDC002669. Next base: position 49,531 of record NZ_JBIAQQ010000012.1, read on the forward strand.
TGGCCCGGCAACGGCACGCGCCGGTCGCGATCGACATCCGCCGCGGCGCCCAGCAGCTGTTCCACGCCGCGCTGCCGGGATCGAGCGCGGACAACGACGCCTGGATCGACCGCAAGCGCAGGGTCGTGGAACGGTACGGCGAGAGCTCGTACCTGGTCGGAACACGGTTCCGGGCGAAGGGGACGACCTTCGAGGACTCCTCGCGCCTGGACCCCGGCGTCTACGCCGCGCACGGCGGCTCGTTCCCCATCGCCGTCGAGGGCGCGGGCGTCATCGGTTCGGTGACGGTCTCGGGCCTGCCCCAGGCGGAGGACCACGCCCTGGTGGTCGAGGCGCTGGAACAATTCGCGGCGACGCTCGCCGCCTGAACGCACCGGAGGGGTGGGGCGCCGCTCGCACGGCACCCCACCCCTCCGATCTTTACGTCTTCACGGCCTCCGGAAAGCCGTCCCGCATCGCACCCCGGAAGACCGCCCCGCCCGGCCCCGCTCCCGGCCCTCAGGCGTCCTTGAGTTCCTGGCGCTGCCGCCCCAGCCCCTCGATCTCCAGCTCCACGACGTCCCCGGCCCGCAGGTACGGCTTGGGTTCGGGCCGGCCCAGGGCGACCCCGGCCGGGGTGCCGGTGTTGATCACGTCGCCCGGGTAGAGCGTCATGAAGTGGCTCAGGTAACGGACCACCTCGCCCACCGGGAAGATCTGGTCGGCCGTCGTGCCGTCCTGCTTCAGCTCGCCGTTGACCCAGAGCCGCAGCGACAGCGCCTGCGGGTCGGCGACCTCGTCCGCGGTCACCAGCCACGGCCCCAGCGGGTTGAACGTCTCGCAGTTCTTGCCCTTGTCCCAGGTGCCGCCGCGCTCGATCTGGAACTCGCGCTCGGAGACGTCGTGCGCCGTCGCGTACCCGGCGACGTGCGCGAGGCCCTCCTCGGCGGACTCCAGGTAGCGGGCGGTGCGCCCGATGACGACCGCGAGCTCCACCTCCCAGTCGGTCTTGACGCTGCCGCGCGGCACCAGGACCGTGTCGTCGGGTCCGACGACGGTGTCCGGCGCCTTGAAGAACAGGATCGGCTCGGCCGGGATCTCCGCGCCGGTCTCGGTGGCGTGGTCGTGGTAGTTCAGCCCGATGCACACGATCTTGCCGATCCGGGCGAGCGGCGGCCCGACCCGCAGCCCGTCGGCGTCCAGCTCGGGCAGCTCGCCGGGCGCGGCCGCGGCGGCCCGTACCCGGGCGAGCGCGGACGCGTCGGCGAGCAGCGCGCCGTCGATGTCGGTGACGACTCCCGACAGGTCGCGCAGGGTTCCGTCCTCGTCCAGCAGCGCAGGTCGTTCCGCACCCGCCGTACCCACACGAAGCAGCTTCAACGGTCTTTCTCCCCTTGGTCGAGATCGGGCCCGTCGGATGGGTGGCGGCCATCGCAGGCTTGTCCGATCGTCCAAGACATCCGATCACTCTGCAAGACCCTGTTCACAACCTGGACCGGGGCCCCGTCCTCGGCCCTCCGCCGGCCATCTGTCCTGCCCCTCCACCGGCCACCTGTCCGGCCCTCCGGCGGGGCGCCCGTCCCGGCGCCCCGCCCCGACCCGTCCCACTCATCCGGCGGTGACCGCGGCGGCCCCGGCGGCCGGCACGTCCCGGTACAGGAAGGCCCGCTCGACCGCGGTCCAGGTGGTGCTCGTGACGACGTACAGGGCGGCGGCGAGCGGCACGAAGGCCACGGTGAAGAGCGTGGCGAAGGACATCAGCGGCATCAGCTTCGTCATCGCGCCCAGGCCCGGGACCGGCTGCCCGTCGGGGCCGGTGGCCGGGGTGACGGGGTTGGCGGCCATCTGCTGCTTCGTGCGCCGGTAGTTGAACGTGGCCACGGCGACGACGATCGCGAACAGGCCGAGGTAGACCAGCCCCTGTTCGCCGAACGGCCCGCCGTGCGAGAGCGCGTCGTGCCAGCGCTCGCCGAGCGGGGCGCCGAGGAGCTGGTGGCCGAGCAGTTCGTTGGGCCGGTCGCCGATCGTCCCGCTGGAGAAGAGGTGGTAGAGGAGGAAGAAGGCGGGCATCTGCAACAGGCTGGGCAGGCAGCCGGAGAGCGGCGAGACCTTCTCCTCCTTGTGCAGTTCCATGAGCGCCCGCTGCATGCGCTCGGGGTTCTTGCCGTGCTTCTTGCGCAGCTCGGCGATCTGCGGCTGGAGCCTGGTGCGGGCCTTCTGCCCGCGCGCCGCGGCCCGTGACAGGGGGTGCACGGCGAGCCGTACGAGCGCGGTGAACAACACGATGGCGGCGGCTGCGGACGCGGTCTGGAACAGCGGTTCCAACACGTCGGCCAGCGCACCGACCAGGGCGGCGAATGCGGACATGAAGACGGACATGGGTGAGCCCTCCGAGGGTCTCGTCGTGCCGGGGGAAGTACGTGATCGGCATGACGGACCGCAGGGGGTGGCTACGGCGGTCGACGGGCACCCGCTTCGGCACCCACCGGCGTGAACGAACCCCTACGCGGCCGTCGGGAGGGCACGGCCGGGGGCTCGGGGGCGTCTGCGCCCCTTGGCGTCCGGATCTCGTTGCGGCAGGAACGCGGTGCGTCTCTCCCGGTCCCGGATGGCGGTACGGACCCGGGTGCGGGGCACCGGGGCGGCGCAGCGGGCGCTGATGAGCGAGGCGACGGCGAGCGCGGAACCAGCCGCGGCGGTGGCGGCGAGCGCGACCGCGGCGGAGAGGCTGCCGCCCTCGGCGAGCAGGATCTCGGTGACGAGGAAGAGCAGCAGTCCGGCGGGACGGAGCAGCCGGGCGAGACCATCGCGCAGACGGTTCGCGTCCCCGGTCATCGGTCCCTCCCCTCTTCTCCCCGTTCACACATGTGTGTGCCCGCGGGTGTGCGTGCGTTCGGCTCTCCAGCCGTTATACACGATGGGTCCGACAGCGCCATCCGTCCCCGGTACCGTCCCCCGCCCTCGGCCCCGGCCGCGTCAGCGCCCCGCCCCTGTCCCCGCCCCTGCGCCCGGCACCGTCCCCGTGCCCGCCCGGCCCCCGTCGCCGGGCTCCGTCTCCCGGGCCACCGGCCCGAGCTCGTCCCGGGCCAGCACCTCGTCGTCCGGCCGGTCGTCGCGTTCGCGCGGCCCCGCGTACGTCACGGCGAGCGCGACGGCGAGGTTGGCGCCGAGCGCCACGATGCCGGCGTTCACCCCCCACACCGGGTCGTTCTCCGTGAACACGAACCCGCACACCATCCCCACCCCGACGACCAGCCCGCTCATCGCCCCGAGCAGGGTCAGCCGCCGCCACACCAACCCCAGCAGCACCATGGGGAGCAGTTGTGCCATCCCCTCGTACGAGATGAGGGAGAGCCGCACCAGGGTGTTCGGCGCGGTGTACGTGAGCAGCAGCGCCAAGCTCCCCGCGACCACGACCACCACCTGGGCGGCGCCCTTCTGCCGCCGCTCCCACCGGGGCACGAGCGAGAGCACGCTGCGCCCCCACATCGTGCCGATGACCAGCATGAAGACCGCCATCGGCACGATCGAGGAGAGCGCCGCCGCCACCCCGACGAGACCGACGGTCCAGGCCGGCAGCGAGTCCACGACCAGCTTGAAGAGCGCCAGGTTGGACTCGGCCCCGACCAGTCCCGGCACGACGAAGAGGGCCGCCATGCCGAGCAGCATCGGCACGAAGAGCAGCACGTTGTAGGCGGGCAGCAGCATCGCGTTGCGGCGCAGCACGTCGGCGTTCTTCGCGCCGAGGTAACCGGCGACGGTCGTCGGGAAGATCACCACCGTGAGGGAGTTGAGGAACGAGGTGGTGATGAACCACGCCTGCCCGAGCCCGCTGTCCCCGTGTCCGGGGAAGGTCAGCCACTCGCTCTTCTCCGCGACGAGCCGGTCGAGGAAGGGCCCGTACCCGTCGAAGTAGTGCATCGGCACGTAGACGGCGAGGAAGCCGAGCGTGGCGATCACGAGGACGTCCTTGAGCACCGACACCCACGCGCTGCCGCGCAGCCCGCTCACCACGACGAAGCCGGTGGTGACGGCGAAGGCGAGGAAGTACGCCTGGTTCAGGCCGATGGTGCCGTAGGAGATGGTCGAGACGACCACGCCCATGCCGGTGATCTGGAGCTGGATGTACGGCAGCAGGAAGACGGTCGCGAGCACCGCGACGAGCGCGCCGAGCCAGGGCCGGCCGAAGCGGTGCGCCACCATGTCGGTGATCCCGACGAGCCCGTGCCTGCGCGCGTACGCCCACAGCATCGGCCCGACGACGTAGCCGACGGCGTACCCGCACGACATGTACGCCACCACGTACAGGACCGGCGCCCCGTAGTTGTAGCCCCATCCCGCGGCGCCCAGGTAGCTGAAGCTGGTGTAGCCCTCGCCGGCCATCAGCACCCAGATGAAGACGGTTCCCAGGCTGCGCCCGCCCACGGACCACTCGGCGAGGCCACCGCCCTCCTTCCCCTTCCGCCGGCCGCGCGTCGCGAGCAGGCCGAGGGCGACGGTGACGACCATGAAGACCCCGAAGACGGAGGTCGCGACCGTGGCGTTCACCGGCGGTCCCCCCGCCGGGTCAGCCATACGGCGACGGGGGTCAGCAGGGTCGCCCCGAGCAGCCACACGAAGAGGAACGGCAGCCCGAGAACCACCGGGTGGACCCGGTTCACGAACGGCAGCGCCCCCAGGTAGAGCACGTAGGGAACCAGCAACCACAACAACTGCGGACGTCGTCTGAGCACGTCAGGGAACCTTAGTGCGGCCCGGCCGCCGCGGCCGGACGCTTGCGGACACTCGGGTCATCGCGCGCGGACGTCCGTGAGCCTCCCCCACACGACGAGCCGGTAGCGGGAGGTGAATTCGGGTGTGCAGGTGGTGAGCGTCACATAGCTGCCGGCCGTGTCGTACCCGGCGGACGGCTTCACGACGCTGCGCGGTACGGCCGCGATGACCCCGCTGTCGTGGGCGCCGGTCCGGTCGAGCGTCCGGTCGACGGTGTACGTGTAGACGGCGTCCCGGGTCTCGATCCCGATCCGGTCCCCGCGCCGCAGCCGGTTGATGTACCGGAAGGGCTCGCCGTGCGTGTTGCGGTGCCCGGCGAGCGCGAAGTTCCCGGGCCGGCCGGGCTGCGCGGTGCCCGGGTAGTGCCCGACGTACCCCTTGTCGAGGACGCCGCGCTTGCCGACCCCCTGGGCAACGGGGGCGGCGAGCCCGATCCGGGGGATGCGGATGACGGCGTACGCCCGGTCCTCCCGGGCCCCACCGTCACCACTCCCCCCACGGCCCCCACCGCTTCCCCTCCCCCCGACCTTCTCCGCGGCTCTCTCCCCCCGTTCCCCCGTCCCCTCCTCCTCGCCGGTCCCCTCGCCCTCCGCCCACTGCCGCTGGAGGGCCCGCACCTCGTCCCGGGCCCCGGCACCGGCCTGCCGGTTCGTCCACCACAGCTGATGGACGACGAGCAGCAACAGGACGACGCCGAGGGTCACCACCACCTCGGCAGCCGTCCAGAGCCCGCGCGCGACGGCTCTTCGCCCCCACGGGTTCCGCTGCACCACAACCGGTATCCGCTCCCGCACGGCCCGCACGATAGGCCCATCATCCGTAACTCTCCAGGGCCCGAACGTCCCTCCGCCCAGGAGCCGTACAGCAGTACGGTGTGATCCATGCGCCCCGACACGCCTGCCGACCACACCACCGAAGCCGAGCGCCTGCTGCGCACCGCGGCGCGGTATCCCGAGGACCGCGAGCCGCTGCTCCTGCGCGCCGCGGCCCATCTGGAACTCGCCGGCGACCGCGCCCGCGCCACCACCCTCTACGGCGACCTGCTCGGCTCCCCCGACCTCGACCACCCCCACCTGGTCAAGGCCCTGAACGCGGCCAACCTGTGGGAGTACGGCCACGAGGCGGAGGCCCGCGCGATCATCGAGGGCATCCGCACCGCGGCCCCGCTCGACCCCGCCGCCTGGGAGGTCGTGGCCGGGACCCTGGAGAACCACGACGAGCTCGAAGCGGCCCACGACTGCTTCTCGACCGCGCTGACCCTGCTCCTCACGCCCGGCGAGGAGGTCCCGTACGCCACCCGGTCGCTGCTGTTCGGCCGGCACCGGGTACGCCGGCTGATGGGCGCCGACCACGACGCGTGGGACGCCCTGGCCGACACCGTCCACACGGCCGCCGTCCCGCTGGACGAACTCCACGACCCCAAGCGCCTGTGGTCGCTGGGCTCCTCGGACCCGGGCGAGCTCCGCGCCGAGATCACCCGCCTGCACGCCGAACTGGGCGCGTACCGCACGGAGTTGTCCCGCCCGTTCCCGGTCGCGCTGCTGCACTGGCCGGCCGCCGAACTCGACGAACTCCTCGCCGCGTACCCGCGGCTGCGCGACGAGTACCCCTCCCACCCCGAGCACCTGGCCCGCCTGGAGGCCGCCCTGCGCGACCTCCACCGGGCCGGCACTCCCAACCTCGGCATCGTGACCGGCACGGTCCCGTCGTACGAGGCGTTCGCCGCCTCCGAGGCCGCCTCCCCCACCGCCCCCGAACTGCTCCCCCAGTACGCCACCACCCTCGCCGCCCGGGGCCGCGCGGTCCCCTGGCCCCCGGCCCGCAACGCCCCCTGCTGGTGCGGCTCGGACCGGCCCTACCGGGAGTGCCACGGCGGCGAGTGAGGACCCGGTCGCACGGCTCCGTCCCCCGCCCGGCCGCCCCGGCGGGCGGGGGACCGGCTCCGCCCGACAAAGCACGGGCACCGCACGACCGCGATCCGTATGGTTCTGCCATGCCCGAACTCCAACGCCTCCGTCCCGACCACGCCCCCGCCCTGCTCGCGTTCGAGCAGGAGAACCGCGCGTACTTCGCGGCGTCGGTACCGGACCGCGGCGACGACTACTTCACCCACTTCGACGCCCTGCACGCCGCCCGGCTCGCCGAACAGGCCGAGGGCGTCTGCCACTTCCACCTCCTGGTGGACACCGAGGGCGAGGTGCTCGGCCGTTTCAACCTGGTCGACGTCGAGGACGGCGCCGCGGACCTGGGCTTCCGCATGGCCGAGAAGGCCGCCAAACGGGGCCTGGCCACCACCACCGTCCGCCACCTCTGCACCCTGGCCGCCGAGGAATACGGCCTCACCACCCTCCACGCCTCGGCCGCCCTCGACAACACGGCCTCCCGCACGGTCCTGACCCGCACGGGCTTCACCCCCACGGGAGAAGAGATCTGGCTGAGCGACCGCCCGGGGCTCCGTTACGTCCTGGACATCGCAGGCGGAAGCTGACGCAGACCGCCGAGGCGCCCGGTGGCCACGACCGTCGCCCCGCGGCGCCGGGACCGCGGGGCGGCGGGCAGAGGTTTTGTCAGCAGGGTTCCCCCGCTGTCCCACCTTTGCAATATCATCACATTCAAACCACCCATCCCAGGGCCAACCTCCCCACGCAGGTCTCAGCCCTGTGTGCGCGAGGAAGTGTTCATGCCGCCTTACCAGCCCTCCGCCGACTGGCAGTTCGAGATCCCGACCTCGGGAAGCAAGCGGCTCCCGCCGGCCGCCCGCTACGTCGAATCGCTGACGCACCAGGGCTACGGCTTCGAGGCGGCCATCGCGGACCTCGTCGACAACTCCATCGACGCGGACGCCCACAACGTCGTGGTGAGCTTCCTCCGGGACGAGGACCGGCTCGTCAGTCTCCTCGTCATCGACGACGGGCACGGCATGAACGACGAGGCCCTGGACACCGCGATGACGGTCGGCGGCCGGGAGGGCTACTCCGAGACGGCACTCGGCCACTTCGGCGCCGGTCTCAAGGCCGCTTCGCTCTCCCACGCCGACTCGCTCACCGTCATCAGCCGTACCAGGAAGAGCCCGTCGGCCGGCCGCCGCTGGCTGACCGCACGCGCCCAGGACGACTTCACGTGCGACATCGTCGACCCGGGTTACTGCCAGGACCTGGTCGACCGCTACGACGGGCTGATCCAGTGGCACGGCACGATCGTCCGCTGGGACCGGGTCCGCGCCTTCGAGACCGTCATCGCCGGACAGGCCGACCGTTTCCTCAACGACGCGATCGAGAGGCTGGAGACCCATCTGGGACTCCACCTGCACCGCTTCCTCGCCCGCGAGGGCTTCAACATAGACATCGTCGTGGAGGACGTGCGGACCAGGGACGAGCTGGACCACCGCGGCGTCGAACCCATCGACCCCTTCGGTTACCGCGTGCCCGGCCGGGCCGGCTACCCCCGTACGTACACCGCGCCGGTCGAGGGCGTCGGCGCCGTGACGATGACCGCCCACGTCTGGCCGCCGAAGTCGCCCCTGGTCAGCTTCCGCGGCATCGGACCGCTGGCCGAACGGCAGGGCTTCTACATCTACCGCAACGACCGGCTCGTCCAGGCGGGCGGCTGGAACGGCACCCGCAGCGCCGAGGGCCATCTCGCCCTCGCCCGGATCGCCGTCGACCTGCCCGGCGAGCCGAACGACGTCTTCGGCCTCACGGTGAAGAAGGACGGCGTGACGGTCACCCCCGCGTTCGCACGCGGCCTGGAACAGGCCGCCGACGAGGCCGGCCACGCCTTCGGCGCGTACCTCCAGGAAGCCGAGGCGACCTACCGGGAAGCCTCCCGGCGCGCCACCGAGCCGCAGCGCAAGGCCGTCCTCCCCGCGGGCAAGGGCCTCGACCCCAAGCTCCGGCGCACCCTGCGCGACGAACTGCCCGAGCTGGAGGGCGAGGACCCGATCTCCTTCCGCTGGGACGCGCTCCCGTCGGACGTGTTCTTCGAACTCGACCGCGAGGAGAGGGAGGTGCGGCTCAACAAGGAGTACCGGCAGGTGTTCAACGGCGGCCGGCGCGGCGGCCTGAACGACGCGCCGGTGGTCAAGAGCATGCTCTACCTCATGGTCAACGAGATCTTCCAGAAGGAACGGGTCAGGGCCGTCCACACCGACAACGTCGCGTTGTGGAACAGCGTCCTGGTGACGGCGGCGCGCTGCGAACTCGCACGCTGACCACCGGCCGGCCCGCGTCCCCCGCCCGTCTCCCGAGGAAGCCGCTCCCCTCATGACCGACCACCTGTTCAACCTGCACGGCGACGTCCTGGCCGCGATGCGGCGAGGTCCGAAACACTTCGCGAAACTGGCCTTCGTCCTCTCCGAGGCCGACGAACCCGCCGACACGGAGCTGGGTCACTTCCGGGACCGGATCGCCGCCGCCGGTCCCGGCGACGCCCTCACCGCGCTCTGGCACCGCACACTGACCGGCTGGGACCTGGCGGAACAGGCCGGCTGGTCCACCGCCCCGCCGCGCACGGACGCCCGCCGCACGGACACGTACGACCGTCTCGGCTTCGGCGCCGACCTGCGCAAGGCACTCGACTCCGCGGTCCCGGTCTTCAAGGAGCCCGGTCCCACCGTCATCAGCAAGGAGTTCGTCTCCTGGTACTCGCGGGACCTCGCCGCCGCCCGCTCCTTCTACTGGAACTCCTACGAGCGGCTGCTGCGCCGCAAGGGCTGGTCGGACGCCGCGGTAGCCGGCCTGGACGAGGCGAGCCACGCCGTGGTGGAACGCCTCTCCGACCCCACCCGCACCGAGGCGTACGGCGCCCGCGGCCTGGTCGTGGGCTATGTCCAGTCCGGCAAGACGGCCAACTTCACCGGCGTCACGGCGAAGGCCATCGACGCGGGCTACCGCCTGGTCATCGTCCTCGGCGGCACGCTGAACCTGCTGCGCGGCCAGACCCAGCGCCGCCTGGACATGGAGCTGATCGGGCAGGAGAACATCCTGCGCGGCGCCGACCCGTCCGACCCGGATTCGCTGGTCGGCGTGGACTACCAGGACGACGAGGACTGGCCGGCGAAGTTCGTCGGCCACGGCCACCGCCCGTTCAACATCGAGCGCCTCACCACCCGGGACAACGACTACCGCAGCCTCCTCCAGGGCATCGGGGCCCTGGAGATCGAGAAGCGCGAGAAGCACCTGCCGCTGTACGTACCCGACAACCTGCACCGCGCGGCCGCCCGCGTCATGGTCGTCAAGAAGAACAAGTCCGTCCTGACGAACCTGGTGAAGGACCTCAGGAAGATCGGCCCGATCCTCCGGGAGATCCCCACCCTGATCATCGACGACGAGTCCGACCAGGCGTCCGTGAACACGTCCGACCCGAAGAAGTGGGAATCGGGCCGGACGCAGCGCACCGCGATCAACGGTCTGATCTCCCAGCTCCTGGGCCTGCTCCCGCGCGCCCAGTACGTCGGCTACACCGCCACCCCGTTCGCGAACGTCTTCATCGACCCGAGCGACGGCGAGGACATCTTCCCGCGCGACTTCCTCATCTCCCTGCCCCGCCCCACCGGTTACATGGGCGTACAGGACTTCCACGACCTGGACGGCGGGGGGACCGCCGAGGAGACCCACGTACGGGGCATTTACGACGACACCGGCGACCGTCTCCAGGAGGCGATGGACGCGTTCGTCCTCACCGGTGCGCTGAAGCTGTACCGCATCGATCGCGGAGTCCCCGAGGGGCCGTTCCGCCACCACACGATGCTGGTGCACGAATCGGTGAAGATGGACGACCACGCGGACCTGGCGCTGCGCATCAACACCCTTTGGCACCGGGCGGGTTACACCTCCCACGAGGGCCACGCCCGCCTGGAGGGGCTGCTCGCCGACGACTTCGCCCGCCACGCGGACGACGGCCTCCCGACCCCGTCCGACTACGCCGAGCTGCGCCCGTACGTCTCCCGCGCCCGTCAGCTCATCAACGCGGGCGGCAACCCGGTCGTGGTCGTCAACGGCGACACGGACCGCTACTTCTCCCAGGTGGACCTGGACTTCGACCGGACACCGAACGTCTGGAAGATCCTGGTCGGCGGCACGAAGCTCTCCCGCGGCTTCACGGTCGAGGGCCTCACCGTCACCTACTACCGCCGCACCACCCGCCAGGCGGACACCCTGATGCAGATGGGCCGCTGGTTCGGCTTCCGCCCCGGCTACCGCGACCTGGTCCGCCTCTACATCGGCCGCGAGGAACCACTGACGAAGACACGGACGGTCGACCTGTACGAGGCGTTCGAGGCGATCTGCCGCGACGAGGAGACCTTCCGCTCCCAGCTCTCGCGCTACGCGGAACTGGTGGACGGCAAACCCCAGGTGACCCCCGCCCAGATCCCCCCGCTGGTCTCCCAGCACCTGCCGTGGATCAAGCCGAGCGGCCGCAACAAGATGTTCAACGCGGAGCTGGTGGAAATCCGTTCGCCGGGCCAGCCTATCGAACCTGCCGCATACCCCACGGATGCCGCGGCGATTAATCGCAACACCGAGCGCTGGGGGCCGCTGCTCAACTCCTTCAGCACAACTCCCGTTACGTTCACCAATCCTCCAGATCGCACGAGTTCGCTCACCCGGAGCTTCTCTGCACTTACCGCTCGAGTGCCCCATCTGGAACTCATGAGCGTTCTGGCCGGACTCGAGTGGGAGCGCGCTGACCTCTTCCAGCCCCACCTGGCTTATCTCTCCCAACTGGACGGCAGGCTGGCCAAAGTAGATGACTGGCTGATCATCTCCCCACAGCTATCACTGCCCAACCGGGTAGAAGCGAGCATTCTCGGATCAGCGCCCTTCTCCCTCGTACGCCGTAGCCGCCAGGCGGGTAAGTCCGCATTCGGCCGCATTGCAGGCCTGGAGCACCGGACAGCAGCGCAGCGCATGATCGACGATGCCGGGTCCCTCGAGAACGCCTTTGGCACATCCACCGGCGTGGTCCTTCTGTATCCAATCGTGGAAGGCCATAGCGAGGTTGACACTCGCTCAGCCGCACCTGGCGGCATCGCCGATCCATCAAGGGTCATCATGGCCTTCACTCTGATCCCGCCTACATCCGCCATCGACTCATCACGCCGCCTGCTCCGGTTCCAGGCGAAGGACTCCCGGCACACCAACGCCATCTTCGTGGAGGAGACTTCGTCCTGACGGGAACTCCACGCGGGCCCTGGGAGTCAGGACAGTTATCATCACGTTCTTCTTGTCTCGCAAAGGAATGCAGAGTGACCCTGTTTGAACTCCCTGGGCCAGCGCCTGGTGTCTGTGACGATCCCGAGCTCATGCTGGTTCACCAGCACCTGATGAAGCTTGACCCCGACGGGGCACGCTTCTCCCGCGTGCTACGTGAGACCATTGATCAATTGCTCAATGGTGAAGCCACCGGGCGGTACGACTGGAAGACTCTTTTCAAGACCGAGAAAACGCATGCAGGAACTCTTGTAGAGATCAACCTACAGCGCGAGTTCGAGTTCGAAGACGGAATCGACATGGATTACCGCATAGAGGGCATCGATGTCGACTGTAAATACTCCCAGAAATACGGCTCCTGGATGATTCCACCGGAAGCAGAAGGGCACCTCTGCCTCCTTGTCTGGGCAGATGACTACCAAAGCCGCTGGAGCGCCGGCCTGCTGCGCATCAAGCGCGAATGGCTCAATGGTGGAACCAACCGGGACATGAAGTTCACCATCAAGGCAGAACATCGGAACAAAATCATCTGGCTCTGGAAAGATGCAACGCTCCCGGAGAACGTCCTGCTCCACCTCGACCCGGCAACACGGGAACGGATCCTCATCCCAGGAAAGAAGAAGGGGCAGGCACGTGTCCGTGAGCTGTTCCGTTCTGTCCACGGGAAGCGGATCGGCCGCGGCGTAGTGCGCACCGCTGCTCAGCAGCTTGACTACATGGCGCGCGTACGCGAGGGGAGCAAGGGGCGCGCACGACCTGCACTTCGCCCAGAAGGAATCATCATCCTGGGCGACTACCAACCTCATAGGGCAGTGGCCCAGGCTCTGGGCGGCCCAGTACCAGAGGAAGGTGAGTTCGTCGCGCATCGCGTCGTACGCGCCCGGTCTGAACACACCGGCCGCCCTCAGGCTGAGATTGACGGGGAGTTCTGGGTCGTGGCTCAACCGGGGGACGCCGTGGAAGCAGCTCCGCAGCTGCCAGATGCCCAGGAGGGCAGGAGCGAGAACGGTCAGTAGCGTCGCCGCACCAAAGAAAAGATCATCACAGCGCCTTCCTGAGACCGAGGAGTTGAGCAGTGACTGGCCTTGAGAGCGAACTCCCGTTGATCAAGCAGTACCGGGACTGGATTAAGAAGGGCCCGTCCGAAAATGATCCAGACCGGGCTCGTTTCTTCACAGACGGGATCGTAGTCCTCGACACGAATGTCCTGCTCAGCCTGTATGAGTACACCCCCACAGCACGCCATCAGGTACTAGATGCTCTTCAGAGCGTGCAGTCGCGGCTATGGCTCCCCCACCAGGTCGGGCTGGAGTTTGTCCAGAATCGCCATCGCGTCATCATCGGAAGAAAAAAGGCTCTCGAGGAAGCTCGTCGGATCCTTAGAAACAAGCTCAGCGACGCCAAAGCAGCGATCAAAGAAGCCCGGGCGCACACTCAGAAAATGCTGATCAAATACGCTCAGGACACCGTCGCAAGCAGTGAGCTTGAAGCACAGATCTCAAATAAGGCCATTGATGAGCTACTCAGCAATTGGAGCAAGGAGCTCGAAAGGCAGCTGACTGGCCTGTCGGAGTACGACATCTCCATATCTCCTGGCAGCGAGAGTGACGCTGTCCTGTCTCAGGTCGCAGTCTTGTTCGGCGATCAAGTCGCCAAACCACCGAGCCCGACAAAAACCCGGCAGCGCGTCAGGGAAGCATCGACGTACAGGTTTCCCAATCTGATCCCTCCAGGATTTAAGGACGCAAGAAAAGAAACACCCCTGTCATCTTCTGGCGACTTCCTGCTCTGGGAAGAAACTATTTCCTACATGGCAGATTCAACAGATCGATCCCATCTGCTCTTCGTCTCAAACGATACGAAGGAAGACTGGTACCAGCCGCCAGGTGAGGGACGGAGCACCCCTCGCCCTTGGCCTTCCTTGGCCAGTGAATTGAGATTGCGCACAGGCGCCGAGTTGCGAATTGAGACTCCAGGAGATTTCTACCGAGGCGTCAACCGCTTTCTTCACGCAGAAATCGCAGAGGCAACCTACGCAGAGATCGACCGCGCGGCCGTGAACCCTGTCGAGGCAGTGATCACGGAAAAGGAAGCTGTCAGCACCCGCCCTCCGGCTAATCTCGTTGCCGCATCTTTCAAAGCAGCAGGCCTGGAAGAAGCAGCGTTGGACAGCATCAGCGATCCAGCCCATCGCCTGCCGTTCCTCTGGTGGCTGATCGGCGCAACCGCACAGCTGGAACGGCGCCCCCGTTTCGACGATGAACCGGATGTTGCGGTTACAGCAGCAACCCGCTCGGTGGCCCAGCCCGATCCGGGCTGGATCCCAGGAATCCGCCTTCACCTAGGCGAATGGCCCTACCGAAGCTCCTCGTGGATCGCCCCATGGTTCGTACAGGCGGTCAACGATTCAACTCGTCGCGATAGAAAGATCCTGCAGGGACTCGCGGCCCAGCAGCTGGCCATAGAGATCACCGATCAAGAAACTCTTTAAGCAAACCCTCATCAGCCCCCACCAAAGAATGGAGCTACCCATGAATAAAGATTGTTCTTCAGATGGGGAATGGCAGCGACTCAAACTCGACGCCGAACACGCCTTGAGAGTTCTGCTCTCAGAGCTCTCGGATCACGAGTCTCCCCAGCCGCTATTCGAAGCTTACACATATGCCAAGGATATCACCGCGCGAGCTATTCAGTCTCGAATGCTTGAGCACCTCCCTACCGAAAATCAGCAGTTCAGGTTGCTGCACGAAAAAATCCGAAAGGAAATGCACGCTCGCTACCGCGGAAAGGTTCCGGCGAATCTCCTCAGCACCCCGTACAGCGGGAAGACGCACGAGAATCTTTTTTCTCTACTTCAGGAGAACCTAACACAACCAGTTCCGGCAGCGATGCTGCGCATCGCAACCGGGGATAACGTGCATACCGAGCGGCGAGCGCGCGAGCTTCGCGAGCTCGGACTTGACCTGAATTGGTATGAGATTGAAGAAATCAGCGTATACGAACTCAGATCACTCAAGCTAGATTTTGATATGATTCCTGCCATCGTGAGAAATAATACGCGACGAACAAAAGCGTTCAGCGAGGGTGAGAAGCGGCGCATTCTAAGGGAGGCAGGCATCCCTGATAATGGCTAGCGACAGTAACTGGGAACCTCCGGAAGGATCCTGGGCTTCATCTGCTGCCCGACGCCGGAACATGCAAGCAATTCGAAGCCGGGACACCAAGCCAGAGTTGCTGATTCGGAGACTTTTGCACGCGCAGGGGTTGCGCTACCGAGTAGCGGCAAAACCACTGCCGGAGCTTCGCCGGACGGCAGACATCGTGTTCCGCCCGGCAAAGCTTGCTGTCTTCATCGACGGCTGCTACTGGCACGGCTGCCCAGAGCATTACGTCTCCCCAAAAACCAACCCCGGCTACTGGTCTGACAAGGTCTTGCGCAATATCACCCGTGATAGAGACACAGACGAACGCCTCCGCGAAGCGGGATGGACGGTACTCCGGTTCTGGGAACACGAGTCACCCGACAACTGCGCCCTCGCGATCGCTACGGCGGTCAGCCGCCTGCGGGATGGCAGGCATTGAGAGGTCCGCCAGCTTGAACAACAGTTCGCTGTCCCGCCCTTGGATCTGGGAGCTCGGCTCCCGCACAGGGGCTACGACTCCAGCGGCTTTAGCGGCCTTGAGCGCAGCAATAATTTGCTCCCCGACTGCCTGCGCAACAGGCGGCGGAAAAGCATTCCCTACTTGCCGGTAAGCGGCGGTCTTCCTGCCTTTGAACTTCCAGCTCGGCGGGAAACCCTGGATGATCGCAGCTTGCTCAACAGTGAGTTTCGGACCTGCCTCGGCAAAGAGATCGCGCTCTTGGCTGCCCTGCCTCTTCATTTCCTCTGAGTCATTCGCCACTCCAAGCCCGCAGATGCCAAGCGCTTCCCATGCTTTCTTGGCTCGAGTCGGCCCCAGGTCAGCACCGCCATGCTTCTTAGATCCACCGACAAGCGTGGGCGCAACGCCTTTGAAGGCTTTCTCCCTCCATTTCTTCAGCACGCCCTCAGCTCGTGGGTCATCCACCTCCGCAAAGCGCTCAGCCATGCTCTCTTCCAAAGCTGCACCCACCGTACGAAGCGAGCGCTTCGCCGGCTTGGTGTGGGCGAAGAAGGGAACATACGCCCTCTTTAGAGCTACCAGAATGGCGCGAGGCCTGAGCTGCGGGACGCCATAATTTCTGGCTTCCAGCACCTCCCAATAGCACTTCTCGTAGCCCATGGACTCAAGGCGCTCCAGAAGCTCTTCTCGGTACCCCTGAAACTTCTCCCTTGGTTCCAGCAGGCCGCGGACGTTTTCGATCATTACCGCTTTAGGCTCAAGCTCTTGAACCAGGTCAAGCATCGTCGGAAACAGATCCCGCTCGTCATCCCGGCCCAGCTGCTTCCCAGCAACCGAGAACGGCGGGCAAGGCACGCCTCCTGCCAGCAGATCAAGGTCTCCAGGCTCTAGCCCCAACTCGCGCCTCAGGTCCTCCGGAGGGAGCTCCTTCAGGTCGGCCTGCTTGACCATGCACCCTTCCCACTCCGGGTTCCCTTCCACATTCTCCCGAAGGGTCTCCACCGCGTGGGGGTCGATCTCGATCAACGCCAGATGCCTGAACAGCGCGTTATGCAGACCCAGGGCCTGCCCACCTGCGCCAGCGCAGATCTCAACCGAGGTGAACGTCCTCTTGGTGCTGGTCATACACCCTCCTTCCAAACATGTCCGACTGGCACCGGTTTCCGCCAGTCATCACAGAGGGTGACAGACCCCACTGACAACGCGACTGCCTTCAAGTGTGCGTCACACATCCATACACTCCGACTGCCCCTCACGTGACAGCAAACACTCATACGATATGACCCATGCCGAGAAGCCCTGCATGGACCCGCGATGAGCTGCTGCTGGCCTGTGCGCTCGTGGTCGGGAACGACTGGAATGAGCTCCGCGAGGGTGACCCTCGCGTTCTCGACCTGTCTGGGCTGCTCCGCTCTCTGCCCATCCACGAAGGTGCCGCGCAGACTATCCCGAAGTTTAGGTCCACTGGCAGCGTGAGTCGCAAAACTTCCGATCTGGCCTCGAACCACCCTGCCTACACCGGCGCCCCCACCAAGGGCGGCCGACTGGACAAGGAGGTAATAGCTGCCTTCGTTACCCGGCCCACTGAGATGCTCGCGGCTTCCGCTGCCCTGAGACTGGGGCTCAGTACGGGCGCGCTGTACAAGATGCCAGAGGACCCTGATGAGATCGACGACGAGGGCAATTCTGCGATTGAAGGCCGCCTCCTCGCCCGCTGGGCCCTACACCGTGAGCGTGACCGCAATCTCCGTGCCCGCAAGATCGCGCGCGCGGACAGGCTGGGGCTGCCCTTGCAGTGTGAGGTCTGCGACTTCGATTTCCGCCGTTTCTACGGACCTCTCGGCAAGGGGTACATCGAGGTTCACCACCGGCTGCCCCTTCATGTGTCGGGGCCTCACGAAACCAAGCTGGATGATTTGGCATTCTTGTGCGCTAACTGCCACCGCATGTGCCATAAGATCCGTTCTGGAGAATCCTGGCGCACACCTAGCGCACTACGTGCCGAGATTGCCCGCTCGTCGGAAACCCCCACCCCGCTCTGAGGTGCCTCCGGCCCCATCAGTAGTTTGCGCCTGGCAGCTCGTACCGCAAGTCTCTACATGAACCTCATCAAGGCGATACAGCACTCTGTCAGCCCCCGCCAACACTCCAAGACTCCAGTGTGTCTGAGCGGCCACGCACTTGAGGAAGACGTGGCATGCGCAGTCGGCTGTCTGGTTACTTTACTGACCTTGGGCTGCACCCTTCCGAGATGTACAGGTAGGTGTGAACCGGTGAGCCGCTCACCTGGGCCCGCAAAACAGACCTCTCGGAGCCTGGCGTCCAGAACTGCCCGCACCTTCCTTCTCTACCACCCTGGGCCGCGCACAACACTGCCCCCGCACACCACGACGGCGTGCGGGGGCAGCGGGGCCTCGGGGGCCGGTGGAGCGGTGGGCCCGTCAGTGCTGCTGGGCCTTGCGGCGGCGGAGGGCCAGGTAGGCGCCTGCTGCCACGAGGGCGGCGGCTGCTGCGGACAGCAGGCCGACGGGGGCGCCCGTGCCGGTCTCGGCGAGGTCACCCCCGGTGGGCCCGGACGGCGAGGGCGATGCCGATGCGGGCGGGGAGGAGACGGAGGACTGCGGGGTGGGGACGGCGCCTCCGGGGGTGGACGGCGTGGGTTCTCCGCTCGGGTTCGCCGGGCCGGAGGACGGGGCCGACGGGGTGGAGGGCTCGGAGGACGGGGCGCCGGGGGTCGACTCGCCGGTGGAGGGCGTCGGCTTGCCGCCGCCGGGCTTCTCGCCGTCGCAGTCGGTCCAGAAGACCTTGTGCTTGGCGCGGCCGTGCTCGCCGTCGAAGTTCCAGAACAGCTTGTAGTGGCCGTCCGGCAGGGACTGGTCCGGCGTACGGCCGTGCCCCTCGGCGTCGAGCTTCAGCGAGCCGGTCTTCACGACCTCGCCCTTGACGCCGGCGGTCGGGGCCCACGCCTCGATGCGCCAGTCGACGTTCTGACCACCGTCGAAGCCGAAGGCGTCGAGGTAGAAGGTGCACACGTGGGGCTCGTTCTTACGGAGCTCCTCGCCGGTCTTGGCATCGTGGATCTTCACGGTGCCGTTGTCGCCGGGAGGGGTGGCATGGGCGGCAGGGGCCAGCAGCATCGTCGCGGCGACGGCCGCTGCGAGCGTGCCTGCGGAAGCAAGAGGGCGCATAGACATTCCAACAAGTGGGAGATGGGCTTCCGTGGGGGGCGCCTCAGCCTCCTTCGGCCTCATGGGCCCGTCAAGGCGCGTCGGTACGCCTATGTCACCCAATCTGCGATTTGTCGCACTGGCTCGACATAACGATTGGGGTCACGAGGTTCGAGGCCACCCGAGCGGGGCTCCGCCCGCCACCCATCCTCCGTCACCCGGCGGCCCGCAGAGGTCCGGTCTCGCGATTTGACTTGACGCTACATATCGCGAAAGCTAGATGCGAATCGCGGGAGAGAGAAGAGGCGACCATGGATCCCCTGACCGTGCACAAGGCACTCGCCAACCCCGCCCGCCTGCAGTTCATGCAGTGGCTCAAGGAACCGGAGAAGTACTTCGACGAGGACTCCTACCGGCAGCAGGGGCTCGGTTTCCACATCGGCGTCTGCGTCGGCGACATCCAGAAGCGCGCCGGGCTGGCCCAGTCGGTGGTCTCCGGCTACCTCCAGACCCTGAAGGACGCCGGGCTGCTCACCTCGGAGCGCATCGGCAAGTGGACGTACTACCGGCGCAACGAGTCGGCGATCTCCGAGTTCGCGGCGCACGTCCGCGACGAGCTGTAACCCTCCGGGGCCGGTCACCCGCACCGGCCCGACTCCCGCTTCAATTCATCTATTTTTCTAGATTTGAAGAAAGGTTTTGTTCGTTCCGATGCGAAAGACCTCCCTCACCGTTCCCGTGCTCGCCCTGGGCGTGTTCGGGATCATCACCACCGAGATGGGCATGGTCGGCGTACTTCCCCGGGTCTCGGCCGAACTCGGCGTCAGTCCGTCCGCCGCCGGCTGGCTCGTCGGGGTCTTCGCCCTGGTCATCGCGGTGTCCGGGCCGTTCACCACGCTGCTCGTCTCCGGCATCGACCGCAAGAAGGTGCTCGCCGCGGCGATCGCGGTGTTCGCCGTGTCCAACGCCGTCTACGCGCTCACCACGCAGTACGAGGTGATGCTCGCCTTCCGTGTCGTTCCCGCGCTCTTCCACCCCGTGTTCTTCGCCGTCGCGCTCGCGACCGCGGCCCGGGCGGTGTCCACCGAGGACGCGACACGGGCCACGACGACCGTGTTCGCCGGGGTCACCGTCGGTTTCGCGTTCGGTGTGCCGCTGACCTCGTACCTCGCCGAGCACCTGTCACTGGCATCGGCGTTCTGGTTCGGCACGCTCGTCAACCTGGTCGCCTTCCTGGGCATCCTGCGCTTCGTCCCGCCCATGCCCGTCGAGCACGGCCGACGGCTCTCCCACGGCGACCAGTTGGGCATTCTGAAGCGGCCCCGCATGTGGCTGACCATCGTGTCCGTCGTCCTCGTCTTCGCCTCGATGTTCTCTGTCTACGGCTACTTCGCCGAGTTCCTGGGCCGGGTCACGCACATGGACGGCAGCTGGGTCAGCGCCATGCTGATGGCGTTCGGCATCGTGATGATCCTCGGGAACTTCGCCTTCGGCGGCCTGCTGCGACGCGGCCCCGTCCGTACCGTCGTCGCCTACCCGGTGCTGTGTCTGCTGGTGTACGCACTGCTGTACGCAGTCGGGCCGCTGCTCGCGCCGATGGTTCCGGCGGTACTGGTCTGGGGCGCCGTGCACTCGGGCGGGCTCGTCGTGAGCCAGAGCTGGCTGGGGCGGGACGCGGGCGACGCGCCCGAGTTCGGCAACAGCCTCTTCATCTCGTTCTCGAACCTGGGCATCACCGTGGGCACCGCGGTCGGCGGCTGGGTCATGGCCGGCTGGGGAACCCGTCAACTCCCCTTCGCCGGGATCGGGTTCGCGGTGGCCGCGCTGATTGCCGTGGCTCTGCGGCTGGGGCTGGACCGCGGGCATGGGCGGGGCCCGGTCTCCGTCGGTGGCGGACGTGGCCGTGTCGGTGAGCGGGCGGCCGGGGTCGAGGCGGGTGCCTGAGGGAGTGGGACGGGCGGGGTGCGCACCGGGTTGTCGCGAAACCGGTCGGACGCCCGTGGGCACCCCTGTTGTCATACATCTTCCGGGAGATCGCCCATCACAGCGGGCACGCGGACATCATCCGGGAGGCCCTGGACGGTGCCGGCACCACAACGCGCATGGTGGGGGCAGCCTCGCGCGGTGGTGGTGATGCGGGCCCCGACGACTGACGGCCGGTACGACGGCGGGGTCGAAAACCACCTCGTCGGTGACGGGCATGCGGCCGAACGAGTGGGTCATTCGCCATCTCCGGGGCACAGCGCCCGGGGTTTCGGGAGACTGTCGGTCAGTGCTGACGGTGTCGATCGAACAGTTCGCACCAGAGGGGCAATTTCCGGCCACAACACAACACCCCTTACCCTGCGATACATCGATCATCAACGGTCGGCCGGGACAGAAGGGCGACAACATGACCTCAGAGACCAGCACACTGGTCACCATCGATGCGACAACTGCCTTGCTGGAGGCGGAACTTCCGCGCCTCGAACAGCACCAGCAGACCCTGGAGAAGGAACTTTCCGCCGTCACCGGACGGTTGGAGTCGGTGCGGACCGCACTGACGGCGCTGCGTGCGCTGTCGTCCGCTCCGAGCCCGGCCCCCGTCGTGGACGGTGGCGGCGCCGAGTCCGAGGCCGCGGTGGAAGCGGACGCGGTCGAGGCCGCCGAGGCCGAGCCGGCGAGCGTTCCCGCCGCCAGGATTCCGCAGCAGGCACAGGACTCCGCCGACTCCGCCGTTCAGGAGGAGGCCGTGCAGGCGCCGGTGGAGGCCGCACAGGAGTCGGCGGAGACCGAGTCCGCCCCCGCGCGTCGCCGTACGCGCAA
This sequence comes from Streptomyces sp. NPDC002669, assembly GCF_042889165.1. Lineage (NCBI taxonomy): Bacteria > Bacillati > Actinomycetota > Actinomycetes > Kitasatosporales > Streptomycetaceae > Streptomyces > Streptomyces sp. NPDC002669. The sequence goes on from NZ_JBIAQQ010000012.1 coordinate 71,069, forward strand.
GGCGCCTGCCGCGCCCAAGGGCCGCAAGCGGGCCGCCGCCAAGCCGAAGGCCGAGCGCGGCCGGGCCGCCAAGAAGGCCGCCGCCGACAAGCCCGCGTCCGACGGGGCCGATGAGGGTGCCGAGGCCGCAGGCTCCGACGCACCCGCCAAGGCGACCAAGGCGGCCCGGAGCAGGAAGTCCGCCGCACCGGCCAAGAAGGCCGCCAGGACCAGCCGGTCCACGAAGGCCGGGGCCACGACCCCGGCCGCGAAGAAGGCGGCTGCCGCACCGGCCGGTGACGACAGCGGCAGCCTCACCGAACTGGTCATGAAGGTGCTGGCCGCGTCCGGCGACGCCGCCGTCCGCGCCCGTGACGTCACGGAGGCTCTGGGGCGCGAGCTCACCCCCAACGGCATCAACACCGTGCGCAGCACCCTCGACCGGCTCGTCGCCACCTCCCGGGCCCACCGCGCCGGCCGTGGCCTCTACCAGGCGCCCGCCAACTGACGCGTGCCACAAGGTGAGTTCGCCGGGTGCCGGCGTCGCCGATCCGGCGGCACCGGCACCCGGCAAACCTGGTACACGGCACAGGACAGCGGTCTGTAGGTTGCGTCCATGACCTCACCGCTCCGCCTCGAAAAGATCACCTCGGACAACGTCGAGGCCGCCTGTGCACTGGAAGTACGGCCCGATCAGGCAGGGCTGGTGAAGCCGGTCGCCTGGTCGCTGGCCCATGCCTACGCGACCCCCGACACCGCCTGGCCACGACTGATCTTCGACGGTGAGCGGCTCGTCGGTTTCGTGATGGCCTTCCTCGACGTCCGGTTCGACCCGGAGAACCCCGAGGACAGGCTCCGTTCCGGACTGTGGCGGCTGAACATCGCCGCCGATCGGCAGGGGCGGGGATACGGCCGTTTCGCCGTGGAAGCGGTCTGCGAGGAGATCCGGCGGCGGGGTCGGACCCGTGTGACCGTGAGCTGGGTTCCTGGTGCGCACGGGCCCGAGGGGTTCTATCTCCGGCTCGGCTTCAAGTCGACCGGTGAGATGAGTGGGGATCAGGTCGTGGGTGAACTGGAGCTCGGCGACGCGTAGTCGGGCGGACGGAACGGCTGGAAGGGCCGGAAGGCAGGGCCGCCGGGGCGGTCTGTGGCGGGGTGGGGGCGCCCGTGGGTGGTGTCCATCGCGTGGGTGTTGCTCGTTCCCCGGACATCACGCGTTCCCCGGACATCGCCCGTACCGAGGGTGTCGCTGTGGCCGGAAATGATCATTGGGGTGATGCTCCTCGGCCGTCGGCGTGCGGACCGGGGAACACCACCCGGCCTCACACCACCCGAGCGGCGATGATCCGCGCGCACTCCATGGATTCCTGCCCCGTCGTGTCCACCTCCAGGTCGTAGGTCACGCCCCGGTGCACCATGTCCGCCTGCGAGGCCGCCATGCCGGGGGTCCGGTCGCCCCGTGCGGTCTCGCGGCCCGCGGCGACGGCGGCCTCGCACCGGACGCCGACCCACAACACCCCCACCCCGCCGAGCGCCTGCTGCCAGCGCCGCTGGGATTCGGCACCGCCGAGGAAGACCTCGTCGACGACGATTCCGGCCCCCGCGCGGGCCATCGCGGCGACGCCCTCGATCCACGCGGCCTCCAGCTCGCGGAACCCGGAACCGACGGTCACCCCGCCGTCGGGGCCGAACCCGATGCCCTCGTCCGACATCTGCATGGACGCGGGCATCGCGTCGACCAGGGTGTCCACCCCGAGCAAGAGCCACTGGTCCGGCAGCACCGCCTGCAGGCACCGGGCGATCCCGGTCTTCCCCGAACTGGAACCGCCGTTGAGCACAATCACACGCGTCTTCATCGGATCACACTAAAGCGTGAACACAACGGTCCGGAAGCGCCGGCCGACCGGTCCGGACAGGACTCCTCGCAGGTTACGGGCATGACCCGGTTGGCGTCGGAAGAACCGATTCGGCAGCTGCCATCCGGGTGGCGGGGCCCGGCTTTCGGCGGTGACCGCCGTTCAGCGGCACAGACTTGGGCCGGTTCCGATCCCCCACCAAGGAGTGCCCTTCCATGCGCCTTCGTTCCACCGTGGCAGCCGCCCTCGGCGCGCTCGCGCTCGTCGTCGCCCTGCCGGCCTCGGCCCACGCGGCCACCGGAGACTTCTCGTACACGTACACCGGTCTCGACGGCTCGCCGCAGGTGGGCTTCCTCATCGACCCGCCGAGCCGGGTGTGCATCACGCTGCCCGAGGTCGCCGACCCCAACTCGTCGTACCCGGCCCACACCCCGCAGAACCTCACCGACTCCAGCGCGACGGTCTTCACCGGACCGGGCTGCCAGGGCGACTACTTCACCCTGCGGCCCGACGGCGGTCACGCCTCCAGCCGGCTGAAGCTGCGCTCGGTCGTCTTCAGCTGATCCGGCCGCCGCGCCGCGACCCGTACCCCCTGACCGCCGCCGCCCCGGTACGAGCCATGTCCCGCCCGTACCGGGGCGCGGTGTGTGCGCACACCGGGGTGAGCGGCAGCGTCCGTCATGAACGCCCCGCAGCCCCACGCCCCGAAGGCCCCCAAGCCCTCAAGCTCCCAGTGCCTCAAGCTCGTTCTCAGCCCGCCAGGGTCTTGCGCAGGGCCTCGGCGAACCCGTTCGGGTCCTCCAGGAAACCCGCGTGGTCGCCCGGGAACTCAGCCGGTCGCACACCGAGCAGTTCCGCCAGCGCGACGGACGTCCGGTACGTGACCAGGCCCTCCGATGCGGCGCCGATCCCGATGACGACCCGGGTCGGTGCGGCCGTCAGCGCCGGGACGTCGGGCACGTAGTCGGCGGTGGCCCGCAGGTCGTGGCCGAAGAAGCGGTCGCCGTTGGCGACGTCCTGCGCCGAGGGCTCGCCGTGCGGGCCGGCGGGGGCCTCCTCGCAGACCTCCGCGTCGAAGCCCGCGCCGGTCATGAACTTCGCCCATGCCGCGCCCTGGCCCTCCCGGCGGTAGGTCCCGATGATGTCCTCGGTCAGGGCGCGGTGCTCGGCCGCGTCGGGAAGGATCTCCATGACGGGCGGCTCGTGCGCGACGAGCGTCCGGACCCGGTCCGGGTGACGGGTGACGAGCGCCAGCCCGGTCACCGCGCCGCCGCTGCTGCCGAACACGTCGGCCGAGTCGGCCCCGAGCGCGTCCAGTATCGCCGCCACGTCGTCCGCCCGCCGGTCGACCGTGGTGTCCTCGTCGGGGTCGTCGAGGGTGCTGCCGGAGATGCCCCTCGGGTCGTGGGTGACGACGGTGTGGTCGCCCGCGAGCGCGTCCGCCAGCGACGCGAAGGCCGCGGCCTCCATCGGCGACCCCATGAGCAGCAGCAGCGGCCCCGCGCCGCGCACCTCGTAGTGCAGGTGCGCGCCGGGTACCCGAAGAGTATGGATGGCGGTCATGCCGGTGGTCCTTCCTCCGTCGGCAGCCCGTGGCCGGGGTGCCGTTGTGATGACGGAGTTACGACTCCGGCCGCCGGGAAAACTCATCGCCCGGACCGGTCCGGGCGGGGGAAGTCCGGGCGGAGCCCGTTCGGGGGCTCCGTGTCACCCCGTGATCAGGGACTGGAGCGCGGGCGCGTACAGGTCCGCGATGTGTTCGGGGGTGGCGGCCGCGCCCGCGCCGTCGCGGTGGAGGCCGAGGGTGGCGCCGAGGCCGAGGAGGTGGCCGGCGATCAGCTCGGCGCGCAGGGCGCGTTCGGGGCCGGTGAGGCGGGCGGTCAGGGCCTCGGTGACCTGTTCGTGGAAGCGGTCGCGCAGCAGGGAGCGTTCGTCGCGGTTGCCGAGCGAGAAGACGACGCGCAGCAGCGGGTCGGTCTGCGTCTCCCGGCGGCTGTTCACCAGCGTCACCACCATGTGGCGGCCCAGGGCGTCGAGCGGCGCGTCGAAGAGTTCCGCGGCGGCGGGGCCGAAGTCGGCGACGGTGTCGAAGAGTTCGTCCTTGCGGCCGAAGTGCTTGACGACCAGGGAGGGGCTCACCCCCGCGTCGGCCGCTATCCCCCTGATGGTGACCTCGGCGTACGGGCGCTGGGTGAACGCCCGGCGGGCGGCGCGCAGGATGGCCCCCCGGCCGGTTCCCGGGTGCACGGCCGAGGCGGTTCCCCGGGCCGGCGCCGGTACGGTGGCCTGGCCGCTGGTCATGCGCTCTCCTGAGTCGGTACCTTCCGCGCCCCGTTGCCCGGTCCGCCCGGGACATCGCGGTTCCCTTCGACCGTACCCGCCGCGAGGACTCGGCGGCCCGGCAGGAACAGGGTGACCAGCAGTGCCGCGAGCGCCGCGCCCGCCGCGACCAGGAAGACCAGCTGGTACGCGTGGAGGGTCGGGGCCGTCCTGCCGCCCACCCGGAACGTGAGGCCGGTGAGGACGGCGGCCACCGTCGCGCTGCAGAGCGCCTGGCCGATCGACCTCATCAGCGTGTTGAGCCCGTTGGCCGCGGCGGTCTCGCTCACCGGTACCCCGCGCATGACCAGCGCGGGCAGCGCCGAGTACGCGATGGCCGTGCCCGAGGCGACGACCGTCGCACCGGCGACGATCAGCCAGAGGCTGTGGCTGGTGAAGTAACGCACCACGTAACCGGCCGCGATCACCCCGGCCGCCAGCAGCAGGCTGACCTTCGGGCCGTACTTCGCGGAGATCCTCGCCGAGACCGGTGAGAGCGCCACCATCATCACGCCGCCCGGCAGCAGACAGAGCCCGCTGACGACGAGCGAGGCGCCGAGCCCGTAGCCCGTCTCCTTCGGTTCCTGCACCATCTGCGCGGTGACCAGGGAGTTCGCGTAGAAGGCGAAGCCGATCAGGAGGGCCGCGGCGTGGGTGAGCAGGACGGACGGCCGGGCCGACACCCGCAGGTCGACCATGGGCGTCGGGACGCGCAGCTCGTACCTGCCCCAGACCGGTGCCACGACGACGGCGAGCACCAGCAGGCCCACCGTCCGGGCCGACGTCCAGCCCCAGTCGGCGCCCTGGGTGACCGCCAGCAGCAGACAGACCAGGACCCCGGAGAGGCCCAGCGCGCCGACCGCGTCGAAACGGCCGCGGGTGCGGAGCGACGATTCCGGTACGAGGCACAGCACCAGCACGATGTCGAGGACGCCGATCGCCCCGGACACCCAGAACATCGTGTGCCAGTCGAAGTGCTCGACGACGAGGGCCGCGACCGGCAGGCCGACCGCCGCGCCGATGCCGAGCGTCGAGCTCATCAGCGCCACGGCGGACAGCACCCGGGCGGGCGGGAGTTCGTCGCGCAGGATGCTGATGCCCAGGGGGACGACGGCGAGCGCCGCGCCCTGGAGGGCGCGGCCGGTGATCAGCACCCCGATGTGGGAGCTGGTCGCGCACAGCACCGACCCCGCCACCAGCACCACGAGCGAGGCGACGAGCACCCGCCGCTTGCCGTACATGTCGCCGACCCGGCCCAGGACGGGCGTGAAGACGGCGCCGGTGAGGAGCGTGACGGTGACCAGCCAGCTCGCGGCGGCCGGGGTCGCGCCCGTGAGGGCCGGGATGTGCGGGAGCAGCGGGACGACGATCGTCTGCATGACCGCGACCACGACGCCGCAGAAGGCCAGCACGCCGACGGCGAAGCGGGGGTGCGGGGCCTCGTCGGCGACGGTCGGGGCGGCGGTGGCGGGTATGTCCGCGGGCATGGCTCTCCGTACGGATGCGGGGCGGGCGGGTCCGGACGCGGGACGGCCGGGGCCCGGCACCGGGCCGGGGTGTACGCGTGTTCACCCCCAGGGTAAACGTCTGTGCACCCCCTTGGCGACGGTTGTCCCCGGCATCGGGTTAGCCTCGAAGAACCGGGCTCGGGCCCGGACTACCGAGACATGAAGGCGAAGGTGGCGGCGATGGCGAAGGTTCCGGCAGCGGCGGTGGCGGCGAGCGGGCTGGTCGGCGGCTACGCCGTGGCGCGATGGACCGGGAAGCGGCCGCTGGGCGGGGTGGCCCTCGCCGCCGCGGGCACCGCCGCCGCCTACGAGTGGAACCGGCAGGCGGGACCGCGCGCGGCCGTCGGGCTGACCACGGCGTACGTCGCCGCGTTCGCCGGTTCGCACCCGCTGGCCAAGAAGGTCGGCGCCTGGCCCGCCGTCTTCGCCGTGGCGGGCGGCATGGCCGCCGCGTCGTGGGCGGTCACCCGCCGGGTGGCCTGAACCGCTTACGCACCGGGCGGCCTGAACCTCGTACGGGGCAGGGGCTCCGAACCGCGTACGCGACGGCCCGTTGCCCCGCACGGCGCGGCGCGGCACGGATTCGTTGCCCCGCACGGCACGGAAGAGGGGCGGAGGCGCACCGGCCCCCGCCCCTCTTCTCCGTACTCCTACGCCCCCAGCGCCCAGGACACCGTGTAGATCAGCAGGCCCGCCAGGGCGCCCACCACCGTGCCGTTGATCCGGATGAACTGCAGGTCGCGGCCGATGTGGGCCTCGATCTTCTTCGACGTCTGGTCCGCGTCCCAGCTCGCGACCGTGTCGCTGATCAGCGACGTGATCTCCGTGCGGTACGTCGTGACGACATAGACCGCCGCGTCCTCCAGCCAGCCGTCCAGCTTCGCCTGGAGCCGGTCGTCCGTCGCCAGCCGCGCCCCCAGCCCCATCAATGAGGCCCGCGCGCGCAGCCGCAGCTCGCTCTGCTCGTCCTCCGCCGCCGCGATGATCATCGAGCGTACGGACGACCAGGCCGAGGCGATGACCTCCTGGACCTCGCCGCGTCCCAGGATCTCCGACTTCAGCCGCTCCACCCGGGCCCGGGTGTCCGAGTCCGTCTGGAGGTCGGACGCGAAGTCCGTCAGGAAGGTGTCGATCGAGGCGCGCGCCGGGTGCCCCGGCATGTCCCGCATCTCCGTGACGAACCGCAGCAGCTCCTTGTAGACCCGCTCCCCGATCCGCTTGTCCACGAACCGCGGCGTCCAGCCCGGAGCCCCGCCCTGCACCGCCTCCATCACCGAGTCGCCGTGCAGCACCAGCCAGTCGTGGGCGCGCGTGCAGACCAGGTCCACCACCTTGCGGTGGCCGCCGTCGGCGACGACCTTCTCCAGCATCTTCCCGAGGCCGGGGCCGATCTCCACCGCGTTCGCCCGGCGGGTGATCGCCTCGCCCACCACGGCCTGCACATCGGCGTCCCGCAGCACGGTCAGCGCGCCGCGCAGCGCGGTCGACAGCTCGGCGGTGACCCGGTCCGCGTGCTCCGGCTCGGCCAGCCAGGCACCGAGCCGCCGCCCGACGCCCAGGCCGTGGATGCGGCCCCGCACGACGTCGCCGGAGAGAAAATTCTCGCCGACGAAGGAACCCAGGGAGGCCCCCAGCTGGTCCTTCTTGGTGGGGATGATGGCGGTGTGCGGGATCGGCAGGCCGAGCGGACGCTTGAAGAGCGCCGTGACGGCGAACCAGTCGGCCAGCGCGCCCACCATGCCCGCCTCGGCGGCCGCGGCGACGAAGCCCGGCCAGCCGCCCACCCCCTCGTTCTTCGCCCAGGTGGCGAGTACGTACACGAGCGCGACCAGCAGGAGGAGGCCCGTGGCCGTGGTCTTCATCCGGCGCACGCCGCGCCGCTTCTCCTCGTCGGCCGCCGTGTACGCGAACGAGGCGAGGGGAGCCGGGCGGTCACCGGGCACGGTACGGGCCGCGCCCGCCCCCCGTACCGGCCGCCGCGCACCCCGCGCCTTTTCCGCCGGTCCGGATCGCTCCCGTTCCGGTCCGATCCTGGTCTCTTCCGGTCCGGTACCGGTCTGTTCCGGTCCGGCGCGGTTCTCTTCCGGTCCGGGTCGTTCCTCCGGTCCGGTCCGATCGATCCGTTCCATCCGCTCCACCCGTCCGCGTACGCCCCGATCCCGGTGCCCCGTACGCATTGTGCCTACCTGACCTACTCCCGGGCCGCACGCCGAGTTCCCGACGACCTGTCCCATCATGGGACCAGCACAATCGATCATGAGGAGACCCACCGACCATGCCCAGGCGCCAGGGGTATGCCCTGCTCATCGCCCTCCTGGCGGGCACCGCCGTGCTCGCCGCAGCCGTGGCGTTCACGGGCACCCTGCTGTTCTCCGGCGGCCGGCCGGCCCCGGCCGACGCCCCCGACGCCCGGCCCGCGGCCGGCGGCCCCGCCGCGCCCGCGCACTCCGCCGGGCTCTGGACCGCCACCTGGACGGCGGCCCCCATCGCCGGGGTCCCCGACACCGCCCACGGCAGCGCCCTGAACCGGCGCACCATCCGCAACGTCGTGCACACCAGCATCGGCGGCGACGCGGCCCGCGTCACCCTCTCCAACGTCTTCGGCACCCGCCCGCTGCACCTGGACCGCGTCACCGTGAACGCCCGCGCCGTGACCTTCGGGGGCGCCGTCCGCGCGACCGTCGCGGCGGGCGGGCAGCTCGTCAGCGACCCGGTCGTCGTCCCGGTCCCCGCCGACGCCGATCTCGTGGTCGCGCTGCGCACCTCCGCCCCCGAGGGCCCCGTCACCATGCATCCGGGCGGCCATCAGACCTCGTACGTGGACACCGCGTGGGGCACCTGGCGGACCGACGGCTGGCGCTACCTCACCGCCGTCGACGTGCGCACCCGGGCCGCCGCCGGAACGGTCGTGGCGATCGGCGACTCGCTCACCGCGGGCACCGGCTCCACCTCCGACACCAACAGCCGCTGGCCCGACGTGCTCGCCGACCGGCTGGGCGGCCGGTACGGGGTGGCCAACGCCGGCATCGCGGGCAACCGCATCCTGCGCGACGGCCGCGGCGTACGGGCGAGCGTCCGCTTCGACCGCGACGCGCTGGAGGTCGCCGGAGCCCGGACCGTCGTCGTCGCGCTCGGCATCAACGACGTGCAGAAGTCCCCGCAGGAGACCGACCCGCACCGCATCGCGGACGCCCTGCGGTCCATGACGCGGCGCGCCCAGGCGCACGGACTCCGGGTCGTGGGAGCGACGCTGATGCCGTACGAGGGGTTCCGCACCTGGACCCCCGCGCGCGAGGAGGTGCGGCAGCGGGTCAACGAACTGATCCGGGCGGGCGGGGTCTTCGACGCCGTCGTCGACTTCGACGCGGCGGCCCGTGACCCCCACCGCCCGACGCGGCTGCGGCCCGCCTACGACAGCGGCGACCATCTCCATCTGAACGACGCGGGCTACCGGCTGCTGGGCTCGACGGTGGACCTGACGACCCTGGTCCACGAACGCCCCGTGTCCGACGAGCTCTGAACGACCGGGGCGGGGGCGGTACGGGCGGGGCGGGCGGTACGTACGGACGCAGGCGATACGGGCGGGGGCGAAGGAGACCCGCACCGCGCGCCCCGGCCCGCACCGGTCTCCACCCCGTCCCGACCTCCGGCCCGGACCGCCCCGACCTCGGCCCGGCCCGTCATCCCCCGGCCCGGACCTCAGTCCCCGGGCCGGTCCGAGGAGCCGGGGCCCTTCTCCAGGCGGCCCCGGCCGCTCTCGCGGTCCAGTTCCCGCAGCCGCTCCAGCTCCGCTTCCTTCAGCCGCTGCTTCTCCGCCTTGCTCCGCTTGCGCTCCACACCGACGCCGCCCATCAGCGCGAAGCCGGTGATCCGGACCCGCGGGGAGTCCGGCGACACGATCCCCTCGTCCTTCGAGGACTCGCCGAAGCCGCCCATGATGCCGATGCCGCGGACCTCGACGTTCAGCTCCGGCGGAACCGTCACGTGCATCCCGCCCATGATCGTGAAGCAGCGGATGACCACCTCGCGGTCCTCGAAGTTCGCGTCGCGCAGGTCGATCTCGCCGCCGCCCCACATCGAGAACGCGGTGAACTTGCGGGCCACCGTCCAGTTCCCCCGGCGGCCGAACCCGCCCCAGAACGCGAACGCGCCGCCCGACGTGGCGGGCTTGCCGACCCGGTCCGCCCAGCTCGCCGCCGAACCCGTCCGCGCCGGACCCCGGGCACCCACCGGAGCCACCGCCGTGCCCGGCGCCGGGAGGTCCCGGACCAGCGGCTCCAACTCCCCGCGCGTGCGCGCCCCGTAGGCCGCTTCGAGCCGCTGCTCGAACTCCTCCATGTCCAGCCGGCCCTCGGCCACCGCCTCACGCAGGGTCTCGGCGACGCGCTCGCGCTCGGCGTCGGAGGCACGCATTTCCGGAAGGTCACTTGTCATACCGCGCAGCCTATTGAACGGGCGCGCTCCCGTCACAGCTCCCCATGCCGGTCCCGTCACAACTCCTCATGCCGCTCCCCGGTCCGACCCGCCGGAAGCGGGGCCCCGCCCGTCCGATCCGGGCCCCGTCCGATCCGGGCCCCGCCCTCCGGAGCCGAGCCCTACCTCTCGGCGGCCGACTCGTACATCTTCGCGATCACGGCCTCGATGTCCGGCTCCCGCACCGACAGATCGACCAACGGGTAGTCGGCGGCGATCTCGGCGACCAGCGGGGCCGCCGACTCCGAGGCGGGGAAGGCCAGCCACTGCCGCGGCCCCTCCACCTTCACGTTGCGGACCATGGGCGCCGACTCCAGGGTGATCGGCGGGAGTTCGCGCTCCAGATCGACCACCAGCGTCCGCTCGCTCCGGCCCACCTCGTGCAGACCGGCGAGCGCACCGTCGTACATCAGCCGGCCGTGGTCGATCACCATCACGCGCTTGCAGAGCTGCTCGATGTCCGTCAGGTCGTGGGTCGTGAGGAGCACCGTCGTACCGCGTTCGGCGTTCAGGTCCCGCAGGAACTGGCGCACCTTGGCCTTGGACACCACGTCCAGGCCGATCGTCGGCTCGTCCAGGTACAGCACCTCGGGGTCGTGCAGCAGCGCCGCCGCGATGTCGCCGCGCATCCGCTGCCCCAGCGAGAGCTGCCGCACCGGAACGTCCAACAGCTCGCCCAGGTCCAGGAGTTCGACGCAGCGCTCCAGGTTCTCCCGGAAGCGGGCGTCGGGAATCCGGTACATCCGGTGCACCAGCCGGTACGAGTCGCGCAGCGGCAGGTCCCACCAGAGCGTGGTGCGCTGTCCGAACACCACCCCGATCCGGTGCGCCAGCCTCGTGCGCTCCCGGGACGGGTCGATGCCCGCCACCCGCAGCCGGCCGGCGCTCGGGGTGAGGATGCCGGTCAGCATCTTGATCGTGGTCGACTTCCCCGCGCCGTTCGGGCCGATGTAACCGACCATCTCGCCGCGCGCGACCCGGAAGCCGATCGAGTCGACCGCCCTCACCTGGCGGCGCTCGCCGCGCATGAAACCGGTCCTGCGACGCACGTCGAAGACCTTCTCCACGCCGTCCAGCTCGATGAAACCGCTCCCGGGCCCACCCTCGGCGCCCGCTTCCCCACCTGCCTCCACACGTGCTCCCGTTCCGGCTTCCGTATCGATTTCCGCGTCCATGTCCACCGCCCCGCCTCGTTCGTCGTCGTGCGTCAGCTTCCTGTGCTGCGGTACGCGCGCAGGCCCATGCGCCAGGCCGCTCCCGCGGGCAGCAGGCACAGGCCCGCCACCACCGGGGGCAGGAACGCCACCCATTCCGGCAGGCCCACCGGGTACTCCCGGCCCAGGACGTACAGCGCGGGCAGCCAGTTCACGAAGGCCAGCGGCACCACGAAGGTCACCCCGCGCACCAGGTCCTTCGCGAAGATCGTCGGCGGGTACTGGAGCAGGGTGTTCCCGCCGTACGTGAAGGAGCTCTGCACCTCGGCCGCGTCCTGCGCGAGGAACTGGAACGCCGCCCCGGTCACGAACACCGCGGCGAAGATCGCCGTCCCGCTCAGCAGCATCATCGGGATCATCGCCGCCTTCAGCGGCGTCCACTCGACGTCCAGCGTCACCAGCGCGTACCCCAGCACCAGCAGCCCCTGGAGGATCCGCCCCACCCTGCGCAGCGCGAACCGGTCCGCCGCCACCTGCGCGAGCACCGGCACCGGCCGTACCAGCAGGGTGTCCAGCGTGCCGTCGCGCACCCGCCGCCCCAGCCGGTCCATCGACCCCAGCAGCAGGTCTGCGAGACCGAAGGCGGTGCCCGAGGCCCCGTACAGCAGGGCGATCTCGGGCAGGGTGTACCCGCCCAACGCGTCCACGTGCGAGAACATCAGCAGGATCGTCACGAAGTCGAAGGCCGTCGCCGCGAAGTTCCCGAACGCCGTCATGGCGAACGAGGCGCGGTACGCCATCGTCGAGCGCAGCCACATCATCACGATCAGCCCGTACGCGCGCAGCCCCTCGACGAGGCCCGGCCGTTCGGCGAACACCACCCCCGGCCCGCCCGCGAGACCCCCTCCGGCCGTGCCGGCCGTCCCGGTCCCGTCGGCCGTCCGCACCGCACCGCTCGTGTCAGCCACCCTGGACCACCACCCTCCTCGTCGCCACCGACTGCACCGCCCGGCCCACGAGCAGCAACGCCACCGCCCAGCCGGCCTGGAACCCGTACGCCTCCACCAGACCCCACCCCGTGCGCTTGCCGAGGAACACGTCGACCGGCACCTGGAGCAGCGAGGACCAGGGCAGCGCCCGCGCGATCTCCCCCAGCACCCCGGGGAACAGCGTCAGCGGGAGCAGCATCCCGGAGAAGAACATCCCGGCCAGCCACGCCATCTGGGCCGCCCCCGCCCCGTCCAGCAGCCAGAACGCGCTGAGCGCCACCAGATAGCGGATCGCGAAACTGACCACGACGCCGAGCGCCACCGAGACGAGGAAGGCCAGCCAGTTCAACGGGTCGGAGGGCAGCGCCAGCTCGAAGGCGAGCGCCCCCACCAGCAGCGGCACGATGCCGCGCCCCAGCAGATGGAACGCCGCCCTGCCCAAGTCGCCAGCGAGCCACCACAGTTGAAGGTCCACCGGCCGGTAGAGGTCCACCGCCACGTCCCCGGTGCGGATGCGCTCGATCAGCTCGTCCTCGAAACCGCCGCCCATCATGGCGCAGGTCATCAGCAGCGCCTGCCCCAGCCACACGTAGGTCAGCGCCTCGGACATGTCGTAACCGCCGAGCTGCGGACGCTCGTCCCACAACGCCGTGTAGGTGTAGGCCAGGATGAAACCGAAGACGGTGTTGGTGAAGACGCCCGCCGCCGTGGCGGTCCGGTAGGTGGCGTAACGCCTGAACCCTCCCGCCGCCACCACCGCGTAAAGCCGCACCGCATCCACCACCCATCAGATCGGGTGCCCAACGGCCTCGGACACCAAAGCGCACGACCCTAGTGCAGCCGGGACGGCCGCCGCGACCGCTTTTCGGAGGTCGATCCGGTGGTTGTTCCGAAGAAAAGGGCACTATGGGGGAAGTGACCGCGTCCGAGGAGTCCGTACGGAAATGAGCGACGAGCCACAGCAGCCGAACGGGGAACGCGAACCCCGGGGCTGGGCCCCCAGGGACCCGGCCTCCCACGACGCCCCGGGCGGCAGGGCCGCCCCCGGAACCGACGGGACCGGCCCCGAAAGCGGCGGGACGAAGAAACCCGGGCGCCCCGAGCGCACCGGCTGGCGCCGCGCCGTCCCCACCTGGCGGATGACCCTCGGCGCCGTCCTCCTCCTCGCCCTGCTCCTGATCGGCGGCTTCATCGCCGGGTACGAACTCGTCGACATCCCGCCCGCCAACGCCAGCGCCACCGCGCAGTCCAACGTCTACCTCTACGAGGACGGCAGCACCCTCGCCCGCTCCGGCGAGGTCAACCGGGAGAACGTCAAGCTCGCCCAGGTCCCCCTCACCGTCCAGCGCGCCGTCCTCGCCGCGGAGGACCGCGACTTCTACTCCGAACGGGCCGTCGACCTCAAGGCCATGACCCGCGCCGCCTGGAACACCCTCACCGGCAAGGGCAAACAGGGCGGCTCGACCATCACCCAGCAGTACGTCAAGAACTACTACCTGGGCCAGGAACAGACCCTCGTCCGCAAGGCCAAGGAGTTCTTCATCGCGGTCAAGCTCAACCGCGAGGAGTCCAAGGACCAGATCTTCGAGGGCTACCTCAACACCAGCTACTTCGGCCGCAACGCCTACGGCATCCAGGCCGCCGCCCAGGCCTACTACGGCAAGGACGTCGACGAGATCACCACCGCCGAGGGCGCCTACCTCGCCTCCCTCCTCAACGCCCCCAGCGCCTACGACGTCGTCGTCCACCCCCAGAACAAGGCCGCGGCCCTCGGCCGCTGGAACTACGTGCTCAACGGCATGGTCAAGGAGAAGTGGCTCACCCCGGCCGACCGCGCCGCCATGAAGTTCCCCGTGCCCGGCAAGGTCAAGCCGTCCACCGGACTCGCCGGACAGCGCGGCTACCTCGTCCAGGCCGTCGAGGACTACCTCACCAGCAACAAGATCATCGACGAGAACACCCTGGCCACCGGCGGCTACCGGATCACCACCACCCTGGAACGGAAGAAGCAGGACGCCCTCGTCGAAGCCGTCGACGACAACGTCATGTCCCAGACCGGTCCCGACCGCCCGGCCGACCGCAACGTCCGCGTCGGCGGCGCCTCCGTCGACCCCCGCACCGGCCGGGTCGTCGCCATGTACGGCGGCATCGACTACACCAAGCAGTACGTCAACAACGCCACCCGCCGCGACTACCAGGTCGGCTCCACCTTCAAGCCCTTCGTCTTCACCTCCGCCGTCACCAACCGCTCCACCACCCAGGACGGCCGCCGCATCACCCCCGACACCGTCTACGACGGCACCAACAAACGCATGGTCCAGGGCCCCGACGGCCCCACCGGCTACGCCCCCGCCAACGAGGACGACATCAGCTACGGCCCCATCACCGTCTCCACCGCCACCGACAAGTCCGTCAACGCCGTCTACGCCCAGATGGCCGAGGACGTCGGCCCGGCCAAGGTCAAACAGACCGCCATCGACCTGGGCCTCCCCGAGAACACCCCCGACCTCACCGCGTACCCGTCCAACGCGCTCGGCGTCGCCACCGCGAGCGTCCTCGACATGGCCGAGGCGTACGCCACCCTCGCCAACCACGGACGGCACGGCGCGTACACCCTTGTCGTGAAGGTCACCAAGAACGGCGAGGACGTCGAACTCCCCGACCGCCGCACCACCGAACAGGCCGTCCCCCGCGAGGCCGCCGACACCACGACCGCGATCCTCCGGAGCGTCGTCGAGGGCGGCACCGGCACCGCCGCCCAGGCCGCCGGCCGCCCCGCCGCCGGCAAGACCGGCACCGCGGAGGAGGACAAGGCCGCCTGGTTCGCCGGCTACACCCCCGACCTCACCACCGTCATCGCCGTCATGGGCCAGGACCCCGAAACCGGCGTGCAGAAGCCGCTGTACGGAGCGCTCGGCCTGGCCCGCGTCAACGGCGGCGGCCCGCCCGCCCGGGCCTGGGCCCAGTACACCGAGGCCGCCCTGCGCGGCACCGAGGCCCGGGACTTCGACCTCGACCTGGAGAGCGGCGTCGAGGAACCCCTCCCGCCCACCGACGAGGAAACCGGCCCCCAGGACACCGGAACCCCCACCGAGTCCACCCCCAGCACCCCGGCCGGCACCCCCGGCAACACCCCGCCGGACACCCCCACCGCCCCCGGCAACAGCGAACCGGCCACCGGAGGCACCGACACCGGCTCCCCCACCGACGGCACGACGGACAACGGCGGCGCGCAGAACGGCGGCGGGGACAACGGCGGCCCCCAGGGCGGCGACAACACCGGCGGGAACGACAACGGAGGCGGGAACGGGGGCGGAAACACCGGGGGCCCCGGCGGCTACGGCTTCGCCCCCGGCAACCGAGGCACCCCGGCACCGGGCCCCGCCCCCGCCTCCGGCCCCGGTCAGTGACCCGAGGTCGCCTTCAGCCCCACGACGGCGACCAGCAGCAGGCAGACGAAAAATATCCGGGCGGCGGTCACCGGCTCGTTCAGCACCACCATGCCGAGCACCGCCGCCCCGGCCGCGCCGATGCCGACCCACACGCCGTACGCCGTACCGATCGGCAACGTCCTGGCCGCATGGGACAGCAACACCATGCTCGCCACGATCCCGAACCCCGTGAACACACTCGGCCACAGCCGGGTGAACCCCTCGGTGTACTTCATCCCGATCGACCAGCCCACTTCCAGCAGACCGGCGACAACGAGCAGGACCCACGCCATGACGGCACCTCCGACGAGACAGAACACGCGAACAACACGGGTGCGTCGTCTTTGCAAAACCCGGTACGGCGCGTCTCGTCGGGGTCGTCCCACCGTAGCAAAGAACAGGCAAAAGGCCCGGTGACGTCGGTCACCGGGCCGGATGCCCACTCTCACGAACAGGTACGACGGAACGGGTTGAGCGACCGGAACAGGACAGGGCGGGGCAGGACCACGACCGCAGTCCCGGCGGCCACGGATACAGCCCGCTACAGATACAGCCCGGTCGAATCCACCGAGCCCTCGAACCGGTCCGCCGCCACCGCGTGCAGGTCCCGCTCGCGCATCAGCACGTACGCCACGCCCCGCACCTCGACCTCCGCGCGGTCCTCGGGGTCGTACAGCACCCGGTCGCCCGGCTCCACCGTCCGTACGTTCTGACCCACGGCGACCACCACGGCCCAGGCCAGCCGACGGCCGACCGCAGCGGTCGCCGGAATCAGGATGCCGCCACCCGAACGCCGCTCGCCCTCGGGCGTATCGGACCGGACCAGCACACGGTCGTGCAGCATGCGGATGGGCAGCTTGTCGTCGGTGTTCTCGCTCACGCCCCGCAACCTACCTGTCCGTCGCGGCTCCGCACGCCTCCGGGGTGTGCGGACCGCCGCGTCAACGCTTCCGGCGCCGCTTCGACGCCACCACCAGACCCACGACACCCACCCCGAGCAGCGCCGCCGGGATCACCCGCTCCAGACGCGGGGCACCGTCCTCCGACACGAACTGCGCCTTCACGTCCGACACCGCCCGGTTCACCGCGACGAACGCCCGCCCGGCCGTCCGGTCCACGGCCTCGGCAGCCCTGGCCTTCACATCCCCAATGATCGTATTCGGGTGCACGCGCACCCCGATCTCATCGAGCACCACCGCAAGCTGCTCGCGCCTGCTGATGATGTCCGCCTCGATCTGCGCAGGGGTCCTGGCATCCGACACTGCGCCGCCTCCGTGGTCGTCGTCCGGTAAACCTTCATCTGAATCTTCATCGACAGTCTGTCAGCTCGACCGCCCGCGCACTCGGCGGCACCCCTATTGCTCCCCGGGTCGTTACGCTCGGTCCCGTCATCCCACGTGCCACCCGAGGAGAACCATGAGCGAGCGACTCCAGCCCGGCGACACCGCCCCCGCCTTCACGCTTCCCGACGCCGACGGCAACGAGGTCTCGCTCGCCGACCACAAGGGCCGCAAGGTCATCGTCTACTTCTACCCGGCCGCCCTCACCCCCGGCTGCACCAAGCAGGCCTGCGACTTCACCGACAACCTGGAGCTGCTCACCGGCGCCGGGTACGACGTCATCGGCGTCTCCCCCGACAAGCCCGAGAAGCTCGCCAAGTTCCGCGAGAAGGAGAACCTGAAGGTCACGCTGGTCGGCGACCCCTCCAAGGAAACCCTTGAGGCGTACGGCGCCTTCGGCGAGAAGAAGCTCTATGGCAAAACGGTGACCGGTGTCATCCGCTCCACGATCGTCGTCGACGAGGACGGCAAGGTCGAACGGGCCCTCTACAACGTCCGGGCCACCGGCCACGTCGCCAAGATCATCAAGGATCTCGGCATCTGATCCGGGCGCCGCCCGGTTTGCGGCCGCCATGACCGAGCAGAAGCCTGTCCTGGAAGAGTTCTCCAGGAAAGGACCGGTTCATGGCGGCCACCGACCCCCACCGGGCGGCCGACCCCGCAGCGGTCAGACGCCACCCCACCCTCTTCCGCGCCATCCGGCAGCGGAGGAACCCGAGGCTGCGCAGGTCGGACATCACCATCACCGACGACCAGGCGGTCAAACGGGCGGTGAAGGCGGCCTCGCTCGGCAACGCCATGGAGTGGTTCGACTTCGGGATCTACTCCTACCTGGCCGTCACCCTGGGCCACGTCTTCTTCCCGTCCGGGAACGACACCACCCAGCTCCTCTCCTCGTTCGCCACCTTCGCCGTCGCCTTCCTCGTACGCCCCCTCGGCGGCATGTTCTTCGGCCCCATGGGCGACCGGATCGGCCGCAAGAAGGTCCTCGCCCTCACCATGATCCTGATGGCGGTCGGCACCTTCGCGATCGGCGTCATCCCCTCCCACGACTCCATCGGCCTCTGGGCCCCCGTCCTGCTGATCTTCTTCCGCCTGGTCCAGGGCTTCTCCACCGGCGGCGAGTACGGCGGCGCGTCCACCTTCATCGCCGAGTACGCCCCCGACAAGCGCCGCGGCTACTTCGGCAGCTTCCTCGAATTCGGCACCCTGGCCGGCTACGTCGGCGCCGCCGGGCTGGTCACCGCGCTGACCGCGGTCCTCGACCCCGCCCGGATGGACGCCTGGGGCTGGCGCATCCCGTTCCTCGTCGCGGGCCCCCTCGGCCTGGTCGGCCTCTACCTGCGGCTGCGGCTGGACGAGACCCCCGCCTTCCAGAAACTGGAGGGCGGCACCGTCCGCGCCTCGGAGGCCGCCGACCACGTCGAGACCACCGCCAAGGGCGACCTCACCAGGATCTTCCGGCAGTACTGGCCGTCGCTGATCCTCTGCATCTGCCTGGTCGGCGCGTACAACATCACCGACTACATGCTGCTGTCGTACATGCCGACCTACCTCTCCGACGAGCTCGGCTACAGCGAGACCCACGGACTGCTCGTCCTGCTCGCCGTCATGGTCCTCCTGATGCTGATCATCAACCAGGTCGGCAGGCTCTCCGACCGCTTCGGCCGCAAACCGCTCCTGATGACCGGCATGCTCGGCTTCCTCCTCCTCTCCCTGCCCGCGTTCCTCCTCATCCGTCAGGGCGGCATCCCCGCCATCACGACCGGCATGCTGATGCTGGGCCTCTCCCTGGTCTGCATGCTCGGCACGATGTCCGCCGCCCTCCCCGCCCTCTTCCCCACACCGGTCCGCTACGGCTCCCTCTCCGTGGGCTACAACCTCTCCGCCTCCCTCTTCGGCGGCACGACCCCACTGGTGATCACGGCGCTGATCAGCTGGAGCGGCAGCAACCTGATGCCGGCCTTCTACGCGATGGCCGCGGCCCTGGTCGGCGCGGTCGCCGTGGCCTGCATGAAGGAAACCGCCCAGCAACCCCTGGCCGGCTCCCCGCCGTCGGTGGAGACCCACGAGGAAGCAGCCGAACTGGTCGCCTCCCAGGCCCCCGAACCGAAGTTCTGACCTGGGCCCTCCCCTCCGCCGGAACAGCCCGCGCCGTTTCATTGCCCCACGAAACGGCGCGGGTCATTCCACATCTTGTCGGATATCGGACGTGACGCCCTGATAAACGGCTCGTTGATCCGTACGAGGCTGCGAACGTGCGGCCGGATGTGGAGGGGAAGCGTGGGGGCAAGTCCGTACACACGGGAGCGGCTCGTCGAGGCGGCCAGAGCCTCACGAACGCTGTCAGAGGCAATGACGAAGCTCGGGGTCGATCCGAAGAGCCCGACGAGACGGTACATCGCCGCCCGCATGAGGAAAATGGGGATCGACACCGGACACTTCGAGCGCGAGGGCGCGCGCTGGACGAGAGAGGTCCTGGAGCCCGTGATCGCCTCCTCGACGAACATGTACCAGGTACTGCGAGCCCTCGACCTCGAAGAGGTGGGCGGCCATCACACGCACATCAGCCGCCGGGTGAAGGCCCTCGGGATCGACACTTCCCATTTCGCGCCGACCTCCAGGAAGGGAAAGAAACAACGCCGCAGCCCCGAGGAACTCCTAGTCGCCCAGGGCCCCTCCAACGCCCGCCGAGTACCCGGAGACCGGCTCAAGCGGGCCCTGGTCACCATCGGCATCGAGGAACGCTGTTCGATGTGCGGTACCGAGCCCCTCTGGCGCGACCGACCGCTCCCACTCGAAGTCGATCACATCGACGGAGACTGGCGGAACAACCGCCCCAGAAACCTGCGCCTCCTCTGCCCCAACTGCCACTCGGTGACGGACACTTACCGCGGTCGTGGCAAGGCGCGTCGCAACGCGCCCGCAGGAGCGACACGGTGAGCACCGGCACCCGCCGCAGAGCCAGGCCACGCCCCTCCAGCACGGAGCTCGCCGAGGCCGTCGCCGCATCCGTCTCCGTGGCGGGCGTCCTCCGGCTGTTGGGCCGTACCGACAACGCGAGGGAGCGGAACCGACTGCGGAGCTGGGTGGCCGAGGACGGCCTCACCCTCACCCACTTCCTGGGCCAGGGCCATCAGCGGGGACGAGCCGGCCCCACCCCGCTGAAGACCGCCGAGCACGTGCTGCTCAAGCACAACAACGAGCGCCGCACGAAAACCGCCCTGCTCCGTCGCGCCCTGCTGGAGATCGGCGTCCCGCAGGAGTGCGCCGAATGCGGAACCGGCGCCACATGGCAGGGGAAGCCTTTGACACTGGAGATCGACCACGTCAACGGCGACTGGAGCGACGACCGCGCCGAGAACCTTCGACTCCTGTGTCCGAACTGCCATGCCGTCACGGCCACCTGGTGCCGAGGGGGCCGCCATCGCGGCGCGTGTTGACAAACCCGCTCTCCCGTTCGGCCCCTTGCCCGATACGATGATGCGGCGGGCGGTCGTGTCGGAATGGCAGACGAGCGGCGCTTAGAACGCCGTGGGAGAAATCCCGTGTGGGTTCGAATCCCACCGGCCGCACACATTGATGGGCCGCCCTCGATCGGGCGGCCCATCTGCGCGTCTCACCCCATCAGCTCCCGCACCACCGGCACCAACGCCCGGAACGCCTTGCCGCGGTGGCTGATCGCGTTCTTCTCCGTGGGGGTCAGTTCCGCGCAGGTGCGGGTCTCGCCCTCGGGCTGGAGGATCGGGTCGTAGCCGAAGCCGTTCGTGCCGGAGGGGGCGGGGCGCAGGGTGCCGGTGAGGCGGCCCTCGACCACGCGTTCCGTGCCGTCGGGGAGGGCGAGGGCGGCGGCGCAGGCGAAGTGGGCGCCGCGGTGGGCCTCGTCGATGTCGGAGAGCTGGGCCAGGAGCAGATCCAGGTTGGCCTTGTCGTCGCCGTGGGTACCGGCCCAGCGGGCGGAGAAGATGCCGGGGGCGCCGCCGAGCACGTCCACGCAGAGGCCGGAGTCGTCGGCGATCGCGGGGTGGCCGGTGGCCCTGGCCAGGGCGTGGGCCTTGAGCAGGGCGTTCTCGGCGAAGGTGACGCCGGTCTCCTTGACGTCGGGGATGTCGGGGTACGCGTCCGCGCCGACGAGCTCGTGGGTGAGGCCTGCGTCGGCGAGGATCGCGTGGAGTTCGGTGATCTTCCCGGCGTTGCGGGTGGCGAGGATGAGGCGGGTCATGTCACCCAGTATCGGGGGTGCTCCGGGGGCCGCCCGGGGTGGTCAGGGGGTGCAGACGTTGCCGATCTCCTTGGCCGCGTCGACGACCGGGGAGATGTCGGGGGTGGCGTCGCCCTTGTCGATGGAGTCGCGGACGTTGCCGACGCCTTTCTCCAGGTCGTCGACGGCCTTGCCGAGGTCGGCGTTGTCGGTCTCGTCGCCGAGCTTGCCGAGTTCCTTCTCGATCTCGTCGAGGGCTTCGGACGCCTGGGTGGGGTCGCTCGTCGCGTTGGAGACGGCCTGCTGGAGGTTGTCGACGCTGGTGGCGATGGCGTCGGCGGTGCGGACGCAGTCGAGTGCCTTGTCGACGGCGGCGCAGCCGGTTGCCGCGGTGAGCGCGAGTGCGGTCAGGGCCAGTGCGACGGCGGCACGGCGGTGTGCGGTCTTGGCCATGGTGCGGTTCCTCCCCGGGGACGTATACGTGGACGGGCGCACGGTTCGAACCGTGCGCCCGTGTTCATGACGACGCGGGGCGGGGCGTGGAAGGTTGCTCGATCACTCGCCGAGAGTGCGGGCGAGGGCCTCGTTCTGGAGGGCGGTCAGGTCCGCGCAGCCGACGGTGGCGAGGTCGAGGAGGGCGCCCAGTTCCTTGCGGTCGAAGGGGGTGGCCTCGGCGGTGCCCTGGACCTCGACGAAGCGGCCGTCGCCGGTGCAGACGACGTTCATGTCGGTCTCGGCGCGGACGTCCTCCTCGTAGCAGAGGTCGAGGAGGGGGGTGCCGTCGACGATGCCGACGCTGATGGCGGAGACGGTGTCGGTCAGCGGCTTGCGGCCGTGCTTGACGATCTTCTTGCGCTGGGCCCAGGCGACGGCGTCGGCGAGGGCGACGTAGGCGCCGGTGATGGCGGCGGTGCGGGTGCCGCCGTCGGCCTGGAGGACGTCGCAGTCGAGGACGATGGTGTTCTCGCCGAGGGCCTTGTAGTCGATGACGGCGCGCAGGGAGCGGCCGATGAGGCGGCTGATCTCGTGGGTGCGGCCGCCGATCTTGCCGCGTACGGATTCGCGGTCGCCGCGGGTGTTGGTGGAGCGGGGCAGCATCGAGTACTCGGCGGTGACCCAGCCCTCGCCGCTGCCCTTGCGCCAGCGGGGGACGCCCTCGGTGACGGAGGCGGTGCAGAAGACCTTGGTGTCGCCGAAGGAGATGAGTACGGAGCCTTCGGCGTGCTTGCTCCATCCGCGTTCGATGGTGACGGGGCGGAGCTGTTCGGGGGTGCGGCCGTCGATACGAGACATGGCGTCGACCCTATCGGGTGCGGGGGTTGCGGCCGTTCGGGTGCGGGGCGGGGGCCGGTCGCAGGAGCGAGGAGGAGAAAGGGGGTGGGAAGCGGGGGGTGAGGGGCCGGTGCACCGGGACAGGCCCCGGCCGGGGCGGGCGGGGCCTGTGCGGTGTCGGGCGGTCCGGCTCAGCGGGGGGTGTGGGGGCCGGTCACATCATGTCTTCGATGTCGGCGGCGATGGGGTCGGCGTCGGTGCCGATGACGACCTGGATCGCGGTGCCCATCTTGACGACGCCGTGGGCGCCGGCGGCCTTGAGCGCGGCTTCGTCGACCTTGCTCGCGTCGTGGACCTCGGTGCGGAGGCGGGTGATGCAGCCTTCGATCTCGTCGATGTTGTCGATACCGCCGAGCCCGGCGACGATCTTCTCAGCCTTGCTGGCCATGGCCTTCTCCCTGGTTCTTCACATGCGTGCGACGGCCCACCATGGGTCCGTTTCGTCACCGTAACGCACGTTTGGCCCAGCTTCGCGAGCGAGTGGCTGGACCGTCCTCAATGATGACGATCACTGGCGCCCTGTCTTCCAGGTGGGTTACGCACCGTACCTCAACTGGTCTACACCATTCTGCAACGACTGCCGAACGCGCCTCGTTCCGGGAGGATGCCGATGAGCTCAACCAGCGCCGAAGTGCCGCGGAAGACCTGGTGGAACGGCTTCTTCCAGGGCCTTCAGAAGATGGGGCGCAGCCTCCAGCTCCCGATCGCGGTGCTGCCCGCGGCGGGCATTCTCAACCGGTTGGGCCAGCCGGACGTATTCGGCGACGAGGGGCTGGGCTGGAACAACGTCGCCAAGGTGTTCGCGGCGGCGGGCGGCGCGCTGCTCGATTCGGGGCTCGGCCTTCCCCTGCTGTTCTGCATCGGTGTCGCGATCGGCATGGCGAAGAAGTCGGACGGTTCGACCGCGCTCGCCGCGGTGACCGGCTTCCTCGTGTACTACGCGGTGCTGCACGCGTTCCCGGTGGACTGCGCCCCGGGCGAGACGTTCACCTCGGGCGGCACCTGGTTCGGCACCTGTGTGACCAAGGACGCCAAGGTCACGGCGGCCGCGTACCAGAATCCCGGGGTGTTCGGCGGCATCGTGATGGGGTTGCTGTCCGCCTGGTTCTGGCAGCGGTACCACCGGGTCAAGCTGGTGGACTGGCTGGGCTTCTTCAACGGGCGCCGGCTCGTCCCGATCATCATGGCGTTCGTCGGTCTGCTCTTCGCGGCGCTGTGCGCCTGGCTGTGGCAGCCGATCGGTGACGGTCTGACGAGCTTCTCCAAGTGGCTGGCGGACCTGGACTGGGTGGGTTCGGGCATCTTCGGTGTCGCCAACCGCGCGCTGCTGGTCATCGGGCTGCACCAGTTCCTGAACACCTTCATCTGGTTCCAGTTCGGCGACTTCACCAAGCCGGACGGGACGGTCGTGCACGGTGACATCAACCGGTTCCTGGCGGGCGACCCGACGGCCGGCCAGTTCACCTCGGGCTTCTTCCCGATCATGATGTTCGCCCTGCCCGCGGCGGCGCTGGCGATCTACCACTGCGCCAAGCCGAACCGTCGCAAGGCGGTCGGCGGCATGATGCTCTCGGTCGGTCTGACGTCGTTCGTGACGGGCATCACCGAGCCGATCGAGTACTCGTTCCTCTTCGTCGCGCCGCTGCTGTACGGGATCCACGCGGTGCTCACCGGCGTCTCGATGGCGGTGACCTGGGCGCTGGGGGTCAAGGACGGCTTCAGTTTCTCCGCGGGGCTGATCGACTACGTCATCAACTGGAGTCTGGCGACCAAGCCCTGGCTGATCATTCCGATCGGGCTGGCGTTCGCCGCCCTGTACTACGTGATCTTCCGGTTCGCGATCACCAGGTTCGACCTCCAGACGCCGGGGCGCGAGCCCGACGAACTGGAGGAGGAGATCGAGAGGAACCTCACGAAGTAGCACTTCGGCCGGGTCGGCGACCCGGTCGGCGAGGGCCCCCGGACCGTGCGGTCCGGGGGCCCTCGTCATGTCGCCGAACATGTGGTGTTGCTCATGCGAAGCAATCGGGAATTGCAGGTTCCTTATACAACGCTCACCGTGTTACAACTGGTCTACACCACTGAGTGGTCCAGACCACGTGGCGCTCTGCCGCGTTCTTCGAGTCGCCGCCTCCCCCCGTCAAAGATCCGGGCGGCGCCTTGTCCAATGGAGGAAGTTGATGTCCACGGCAGACGCCGCACCCGCGGCCACCAAGAAGAGGGGCGCCGGCGTGATGGCGGTCATGCAGCGCATCGGCCGCAGCCTCATGCTGCCGGTCGCGGTGCTGCCCGCGGCGGCCCTCCTGGTCCGGCTCGGCAACAACGACATGCTCGGCCGGGAGTCGTTCCCGGCCTTCATCACCAAGATCGCGACCTTCATGGCCGCGGGCGGCAACGCGATCCTCGACAACATGGCGCTGCTGTTCGCCGTCGGCATCGCGATCGGCTTCGCCAAGAAGTCCGACGGTTCGACCGCGCTCGCGGCCGTCACCGGCTACCTGGTCTTCCAGAAGGTGCTCGCCACCTTCACGGACAGCAATCTGCCGCAGGTCGCGACGGTGGTCGACGGCAAGGTCGTGATGACGGACGCCCCCGTGGACGCCAAGGTCCTCGGCGGTGTGGTGATGGGCCTCGTCGTCGCACTGCTCTACCAGCGGTTCTACCGCACGAAGCTGCCGGCCTGGGCGGGCTTCTTCGGCGGCCGCCGCCTGGTCCCGATCCTCTCCGCCTTCGCGGGCCTGGTCATCGGCATCGTCTTCGGTTACATCTGGCCGGTCCTGGGCACCGGGCTGCACAACTTCGGCGAGTGGCTGGTCGGTTCCGGCGCGGTCGGCGCGGGCATCTTCGGGGTCGCCAACCGTGCGCTGATCCCGGTCGGCATGCACCACCTGCTGAACTCGTTCCCGTGGTTCCAGGCCGGTGAGTTCGAGGGCAAGAGCGGCGACATCAACCGCTTCCTGGCCGGTGACCCGACGGCCGGACAGTTCATGACCGGCTTCTTCCCGATCATGATGTTCGCCCTCCCGGCGGCCTGCCTGGCGATCGTGCACTGTGCCCGTCCGGAGCGCCGCAAGGTCGTCGGCGGCATGATGTTCTCCCTCGCGCTCACCTCGTTCGTGACCGGTGTGACCGAGCCGATCGAGTTCACGTTCATGTTCATCGCCCCCGTCCTGTACGCGGTCCACGCGGTGCTCACCGGGGTGTCCATGGCCCTGACCTGGGCGCTCGGGATGAAGGACGGCTTCGGCTTCTCGGCCGGCCTGGTCGACTTCGGGCTGAACCTGGGCATCGCGAGCAAGCCGTGGATGCTGGTGCTGGTCGGCCTCTGCTTCGCGGCGGTGTACTACGTGGTCTTCCGGTTCGCGATCACGAAGTTCAACCTGCCGACCCCGGGCCGCGAGTCCGACGAGGAGCTCGCCGAGCTCCTCAAGGCCGAGGCCAAGTAGGCCCCGCGCCACCGCGCACCCCGCGTCGCACGGCGAAGCCCCTCATCTTCCCGGGCGGGAGGTGAGGGGCTTCGCCGCGTCCGGGAACCGTGGGCCGGGGGGGGGAGGGGGGAAGGAGGGGCGTCGAACGGCCCCCGGGGAACGGCCCTCAGACCTCGTAGACCGCGCCCGGGACCGCGACGTCGGCCGGTCCGTGGAAGACCGCGCGGGCGTCGGCCAGATTGCGGTCGGCGTCGGTCCACGGCGGGATGTGGGTGAGGACGAGCCGCCCCACCCCGGCGCGGGCTGCGGTCTCGCCCGCCTCGCGGCCGTTGAGGTGGAGATCCGGAATGTCCTCCTTGCCGTGGAGGAACGACGCTTCGCAGAGGAACAGGTCGACCCCCTCGGCGAGTTCGTCCAGGGCCTCGCAGGTGCCGGTGTCCCCGGAGTACGCGAGCGAGCGGCCGCCGTGCTCGACGCGGATCGCGAAGGTCTCGACGGGGTGGCAGACCTTCTCCGTGCGCACCGAGAAAGGGCCGATCTCGAACGTTCCCGGCTTCAGCGTGTGGAAGTCGAAGACCTCGCTCATCGCGTGCTCGGACGGGGTGTCGCCGTGGGCGGTGGTCAGCCGCTGCTCGGTGCCCTCGGGTCCGTGGACGGGGATGGGGGTGGGACGGCCGCCGTCGTGCCGGTAGTAGCGGACGACGAAGTACGCGCACATGTCGATGCAGTGATCGGCGTGGAGATGACTGAGGAAGATGGCGTCGAGGTCGTAGAGACCGATGTGACGCTGCAGCTCGCCGAGGGCGCCGTTGCCCATGTCGAGGAGCAGCCTGAAGCCGTCGGCCTCTACGAGGTAGCTCGAGCATGCCGATCCCGCGGACGGGAACGAGCCGGAGCAGCCGACGACGGTGAGCTTCATGGAGCGTGAACCTCCGGGACGTGGGAACGGGGAGGGTTCGTACGGTCTGTTGAGCGGTTTGTCGAGCGTAAGGCGCGAAAGTGCCGGTCGCTCCTCCACGGCCGTCCGTTGTGGGGGAACTCACCTGTGCTGTCACCGGTTCGATGGAAGCGGTGGGGAGGCCGGTACGGTCGGAGGCATGGACATGTCCTGGTGGTGGCTCGCGCTCGCTCTGGTGGTACTGCTCGCACTCGTCGCGGCGGTCGCCGACGGCCGGGGGCGGAGCGGTGGCCGGCCCCGTGGGCGTTCCGGCACCTCGGCGGGGGCGCCGCCCGGTGCGCGGCCGGGCGGGCGGACCCGTCCCCCGGCGGCGCCCGGTCGCGGGACCGGGCCGGAGCGGGGGGCGCGGCCCCGGCCGGGGGAGATCTGGTGGGCGGAGGTGCCGTACGAGGACGGGCCCGGCGCGAAGGACCGGCCCTGCCTGGTGCTCTCGGTACGGGACGGCTCGGCGCTCGTCGCGAAGATCACCAGCAAGCACCACGAGGACCGGCCGGGAGTGATCGCGCTGCCCGCGGGGACGGTGGGGGACGCGCGGAACCGGGCGAGTTATCTGGAGACGGACGAGTTGCGGCAGGTGGCCGTACGGGGGTTCCGGCGGCGGGTGGGGAATGTGGACCCGAAGGTGTGGGAGCGGGTGCGGGGGCTGGGGTGAGCCGGGGAGCGCACGGCGTGCGCGGGGCGGGGGCGCCGGGGGCGCCGTCCCCCGGGCGTACGGGAAGGCCGGACGCCGGACGGGCGGTACGGGCCGGAATGCCGTCCGCCGGGCGGGCCGGGGCGTCCGGCCCGCCCGGCGGACGGATGCGGTGCGGGTCCTCCCCCGTGACGGTCCCGGCCCCGGCCCCGGTCTCGATCCCGGTTCCGACGACGGCTCCGGCCCCGGTGATCCGCGGATGGTCCGTCGGGGCTCAGGCCCAGAGCTGGCCCTGGAGCGTCTCGATGGCGGCTTCCGTGGTCGGGGCCGTGTAGACGCCCGTCGACAGGTACTTCCAGCCGCCGTCCGCGACGACGAAGACGATGTCGGCCTGCTCCCCGGCCTTGACCGCCTTGTTCCCCACCCCGACCGCGGCGTGGAGCGCGGCGCCCGTGGAGACGCCCGCGAAGATTCCCTCCTGCTGGAGGAGTTCTCGGGTGCGGGTGACGGCGTCGGCCGAGCCGACGGAGAAGCGGGTGGTGAGGACGGAGGCGTCGTACAGCTCGGGCACGAAGCCCTCGTCGAGGTTGCGCAGGCCGTAGACGAGGTCGTCGTAGCGCGGCTCGGCGGCGACGATCTTGACGTCCGGCTTGTGTTCGCGCAGGTAGCGGCCGACGCCCATGAGTGTCCCCGTGGTGCCCAGTCCCGCCACGAAGTGGGTGACGGAGGGGAGGTCGGCGAGGATCTCGGGGCCGGTGGTGGCGTAGTGGGCGCCCGCGTTGTCCGGGTTCCCGTACTGGTAGAGCATGACCCAGTCCGGATGCTCGGCGGCCAGCTCCTTGGCGACGCGTACCGCCGTGTTGGAGCCGCCCGCCGCCGGGGACGGGATGATCTCGGCGCCCCACATGGCGAGCAGGTCGCGCCGTTCCTGGGAGGTGTTCTCCGGCATGACGCACACCATGCGGTAGCCCTTGAGCTTGGCCGCCATGGCGAGCGAGATGCCGGTGTTGCCGCTGGTGGGCTCCAGAATGGTGCAGCCGGGGGTCAATCGGCCGTCCTTCTCCGCCTGTTCGACCATGTGGAGCGCGGGGCGGTCCTTGATCGAGCCGGTGGGGTTGCGGTCCTCCAGCTTGGCCCAGATGCGGACGTCGTCGGAGGGGGAGAGCCGCGGGAGGCGGACGAGGGGAGTGTTCCCCACGGCCGCCAGCGGGGAGTCGTACCGCATCAGCGCATGCCGCCGGCGACGGCCGGGAGGATCGTGACGTTGTCGCCGTCGCTCAGCTTGGTGGAGATGCCGTCGAGGAAGCGGACGTCCTCGTCGTTGAGGTAGACGTTCACGAAGCGGCGGAGTTCGCCGCCGTCGACGATGCGCTCGCGGATGCCGTTGTGGCGGCTGTCCAGGTCCGTGAAGAGGTCGGCGAGGGTCTCCCCGTTGCCCTCGACGGCCTTGGCGCCGTCGGTGTAGGTGCGGAGGATGGTCGGGATGCGGACCTCGATGGCCATGGCGTGGGCTCCTGTCGGAAGCGGGGAAGTGACGTGGGCGCGCGGCTCTGCCCCCGCGCGGGGGTCGGTACGTGCGTGCGGTGATCGGGCCGCGGCCCGGCTCAGACCTCGCGGTCGGCGGGCGGGCGGCTCGTACAGATCGCGCTGGAGAGCCTGCACAGGTCGACGTGCAGCCGCGCGACGAGCAGCATGCCCGGCGTCTTGTCGCTCACGTCATGGAGAACCATGCGCTCATCGTATCGATTCCCGGTCCGCAATCCCGAGTGTGATCTCACATGACGGATGGATGACGTTCGACAGGTGGACGATCTGGGCCGCCCAGGGTCCGCCCGGCCGCCGGGCGGCTGCCGTCCCGGCGGCCGGGCGGGGCGGTCAGGCAGCCTCGTACGCCTCGACGACCTCGACCTCCTCCTCGGTGATCACGCCGTCGACGATGCGGTACGAGCGGAACTGGAAGGGGCCCGCGTCGTCGGTGTCCGCCGTGGAGACGAGGACGTAGTGGGCGCCGGGTTCGTTGGCGTAGGTGACGTCGGTGCGCGAGGGGTACGCCTCGGTCGCCGTGTGGGAGTGGTAGATGATCACCGGCTCCTCGTCGCGGTCGTCCATCTCGCGGTAGAGCTTGAGGAGGTCGGCCGAGTCGAACTCGTAGAAGGTGGGCGAGCGGGCGGCGTTGAGCATCGGGATGAACCGTTCGGCGCGGCCGGTCCCGGCCGGCCCGGCGACCACGCCGCACGCCTCGTCGGGGTGGTCGGCGCGGGCGTGCGCGACGATCTGGTCGTGGAGCGCCTGGGTGATGGTCAGCATGGCGCCAGGATAGGCCGCGGGCCATGGCGTACCGAGGTGTGATACGCCGCCGCCCGAATGGCGGACACGACCGTTGGGGCGTCCGGGTTCCGCGAGGGCGGAGGGGGTGCCGGCCGGTTCAGTTCCCCGTGGGGGTCTTCCGCTTCCCGTCCTTCGCGAGGGCCGCGCCGCCGGCCCCGGGCCGGGCCTTCGCGAACGCCCCGCCCTCCGGGGCGCGGGCCCTGAGGACCAGGTACGAGACGCCGAGGAGGGCGGCCCAGAGCGGGGCGCAGTACAGCGAGATCCTGGTGCTCGGGTCGATGCCCATCATCACCACGACCACCGCGATGAAGGCCAGTGCGCAGAAGCTGGTGAACGGGGCGCCGGGGGCCCGGAAGTCCGAGCGCGGGAGCAGTCCGCGGTCGGCGAGGCGCCGGTAGCGGATCTGGCAGACGAGGATCATGATCCAGGCCCACATGCCGGAGATGGTGGCGAAGGAGACGACGTAGGTGAAGGCGTCCCCGGGCCACTGGTAGTTGATCCAGACGCCGACGAGCATCAGGGCGGCGGAGAAGGTCGTGCCGACGAGCGGGGTGCCGCTCCGGGTGAGCCGGGTGAAGAGCTTTGGGCCCTGGCCGTTGAGCGAGAGGTCGCGGAGCATGCGGCCGGTGGAGTACATGCCGGAGTTGCAGGAGGAGAGGGCCGCGGTCAGCACGACGAAGTTGACGATGCCGGCGCCGATGCCGAGGCCCATCTCCTCGAAGGCGGCGACGAACGGCGAGACCTCCGGCCGGAACACGGACCACGGGACCACGGAGAGGATCATGACGAGGGCGCCGACGTAGAAGACGGCGATGCGCCACGGCACGGTGTTGATGGCCTTGGGCAGCACGGTCCTCGGGTCCTTGGACTCGCCCGCGGTGACGCCGACGAGTTCGACGGCGAGGAAGGCGAACATCACGATCTGCAGGGTCATCAGGGTGCCCTTGATGCCGTGCGGGAAGAAGCCGCCGTCGGCCCAGAGGTGGGTGACGGAGGCGGTTTCACCGGCGGCGGAGAAGCCGAGGGTGAGAATTCCGGCGCAGATGAGGATCATGCCGACGATGGCGGTCACCTTGACCATGGAGAACCAGAATTCGAGTTCTCCGAAGAGTTTCACGGAGATCAGGTTCACGCCGTACAGGATGACCGTGAAGACCAGTGCCGATGTCCATGGGGGGATGTCGAACCAGAACGTCATGTACTGGGCGGCCGCGGTGACTTCGGTGATTCCGGTGACGACCCAGAAGAGCCAGTAGGTCCAGCCGGTGGCGAATCCGGCGAAGGGGCCGACGAATTCACGGGCGTACTCGGAGAAGGAGCCCGAGACCGGCCGGTACATGAGGAGTTCGCCCAGGGCCCGCATGATGAGGAAGATGACCAGGCCCGCGACGGCGTAGGCCAGGATCAGGCTGGGTCCGGCCTTGGCGATCGCCTTTCCCGCGCCGAGGAAGAGCCCGGTGCCGATGGCTCCGCCGATGGCGATCATCTGGATCTGGCGGGCACCGAGGGTCCGCCGGTATCCCTCGCCCACCGGTCCGGTGGAATCGGCCCGTGCGGCCGGCCGGTCGTCTTTTCCCTCGTCGATCTGCGCCGATGTCATGTGCTGCGCCTTTCGCCGTGCCCGTCCACCGGGAATTACGGGCGGTAGCACAAGGAAAAGCGGGCGGACGCACCCCGTCGCAGCGGCGAGGACCATTCGGGTGAGGTGTTCGCGGTCCCGTTCCGGCGGCGTGCGGGGCGGTTCCTACTCCGGCATCAGCGTTTCCACGAGGGTCTCCTGGAGTCCGCCGAGCCAGAGGTAGGCCATGACCATCGGCTTGCGCGGGTCGCTGTCGGGCAGCCGGTAGAGCGAGCCGGCCTCGCCCTCGTCCTCCTCGGAGACCTCCAGGCGGGTGCCGATGGTGAGCCGGAGGTCGTTGAGGGTGCCGAGCCAGTTGCGGCTCTCGTCGGCGGTGAGTTCGAGCACGGCGCTGCCGTTCGCGGCGGTCGTGAGCGCGTCCAGGGTGCGTACGACGACGAGGGCGTCGTCGCGCTTGCGGGCGCGCAGGTCGTTCTCGGTGAAGCGGCGGAACTCGGCGGAGGCGGCGCGCAGTTCGCCGTCCTCGTCGCCGTACGCCTCGGGGAAGAGGCGGGCCAGGGCGGGGTCGGCGGGCGGTTCGCTGGGCCCTTCCGCGAAGAGCGCGGCGAGCGGGTCCTCGCCCTCGGCGGGCTCGTCGCCGGGGCCGATCAGTTCCAGCAGCTGGACGGCGAGGGAGCGCAGGATCGCGATCTCCACCTCGTCGAGCGCGACGGCCGCGCCGCCGTCTCGGGTGGCCTCGAAGTGGCCGGCCATGGGTTCTCTCCGATGATGGGTCGGTCGGGCGGGCTGTGTGGTGCGGGGCCGGTGGCGCGCGCTTCGGCGCCCCCGGCGGGCCTTGCCGGACGGACCCTAGCCCCGGTCCTGCGTGAGGGTGGCCCACAGCCCGTAGCCGTGCATGGCTTGGACGTCGCGTTCCATCTCCTCGCGGCTGCCGCTGGAGACGACGGCCCGCCCCTTGTGGTGGACGTCCAGCATCAGCTTGTGCGCCTTGTCCTTGGAGTAACCGAAGTACGTCTGGAAGACGTAGGTCACATAGCTCATGAGGTTGACCGGGTCGTTGTGCACCAGCGTCACCCAGGGGACGTCGGGCTCGGGGACGACGAGGCTCTCCTCGGCCGATTCGGGGCGCTCGATCTCTGTAGGGGCGACACTCACCCACCCCATGCTGCCACCCGGGAGGGGTCATCGCACAAACGACCCGAGATCTCGTCACTTTGACGAAATAGGGGTAGCATCCGGAACATGAACTCTGCGGACCTTGGGCGTCGGGTCGGTGTGCCGTCGACCGCGCTCTTCACCGACCAGTACGAGCTCACGATGGTGCAGGCCGCGCTGAAAGCCGGCACGGCCGATCGGCGCTCGGTCTTCGAGGCGTTCACGCGCCGGCTGCCCGAGGGGCGGCGCTACGGCGTCGTCGCGGGCATCGGGCGGGTGCTGGACGCGGTGGAGAACTTCCACTTCGACGACGAGATGCTCACCTTCCTGCGCGAACAGAACGTCGTCGACGGCCCCACGCTCGCCTGGCTGGCCGACTACCGCTTCAGCGGTGACATCTGGGGCTACCCGGAGGGCGAGGTGTACTTCCCCGGCTCGCCGATCCTGCGGGTGGAGGGTTCCTTCGCCGAGTGCGTGCTGCTGGAGACGGTGATCCTGTCGATCCTCAACCACGACTCGGCGATCGCCGCCGCGGCCTCCCGGATGTCCACGGCGGCGGGCGGGCGCGGCCTGATCGAGATGGGTGCACGCCGCACCCATGAACTGTCGGCGGTCGCGTCGGCGCGCGCCGCGTACGTCGGCGGCTTCAACACCACGTCCGACCTGGCGGCGGGCTTCCGCTACAACATCCCGACCGTCGGGACGAGCGCGCACGCCTTCACCCTGCTCCACGACACCGAGCGCGACGCGTTCCGGGCTCAGGTCGACTCGCTGGGCCGGGGCACGACGCTGCTGGTCGACACGTACGACGTCACCGAGGCGGTCCGTACGGCGGTCGAGATCGCCGGTACCGAGCTGGGCGCGGTGCGGATCGACTCCGGCGACCTGCTGCTGGTCGCGCACCGGGTGCGCCAGCAGCTGGACGAGCTGGGCGCCACCGCAACGAAGATCGTGGTGACCTCGGACCTGGACGAGTACGCCATCGCCTCGCTGGCCGCCGCGCCGGTCGACGCGTACGGGGTGGGCACGCAGCTGGTGACCGGCAGCGGGCACCCCACCTGCTCGATGGTCTACAAGCTGGTCGCCCGCGCCGGGTCCGCCGATCCGGCGGAGCCGCTGCGCCCGGTGGCCAAGAAGTCGCTCGGCGCGAAGTCGTCGGTGGGCGGTCGCAAGTGGGCCGCGCGCCGCCTGGACGAGCACGGGGTGGCCGAGGCCGAGGTGGTCGGCACCGGCCCCGTGCCGGTGGAGCTGGCCGACCGGCAGTTGCTGGTCGAGCTGGTCAAGGGCGGCGAGGTGGTCGCCCGCGAGCCGCTGGACGCGGCGCGCGACCGGCACATCGCGGCGCGGGCGGGGCTTCCGCTGTCGGCGCTGCAGCTGTCCCGCGGGGAGCCGGTCATCCCCACGGAGTACGTCTGACGGCGCCACCCGGGGCGGCGGCCGGGCCCGGCCGGCCGCCGCCCCTCCCCCGTGACGCCGCGAGCGGGCCGGTGCCGACCCCTCGCCCGGGCGGGCCCCGAGTCTCTAGGCTCGAAGACCCGGGGAGGCAGCCCCGGGCCCGGACCCCTGAAACCCGGGGGCGGCAGTTCCCGGCCCGGGACGACGCCCCACGACCGCCGACCGTCCCCCACCTAAGGACACCCGTCATGCACCGCGCCTTGATCGTCGTCGACGTTCAGAACGACTTCTGCGAGGGCGGCAGCCTCGCAGTGGCGGGAGGCGCCGACGTCGCCGCCGCCATCACCGACCTGATCGGCGACTCCCAGCCCGGGTACCGCCACGTGGTGGCCACCCGCGACCACCACATCGACCCGGGCGACCACTTCTCCGCACAGCCGGACTTCGAGCACTCCTGGCCCGCCCACTGCGTGGCCGGCACGGAAGGGGTCGGCTTCCACCCGAACTTCACCCCCGCGGTCGCCTCGGGGTCGATCGACGCGGTCTTCGACAAGGGGGCCTACGCCGCCGCGTACAGCGGTTTCGAGGGCCTGGACGAGAACGGCGTGGGGCTGGCCGACTGGCTGCGGGAGCACCAGGTCACCGAGGTGGACGTGGTCGGCATCGCGACCGACCACTGCGTACGGGCGACGGCCCTGGACGCGGTCCGGGCGGGCTTCACGACGCACGTGCTGCTCGACCTGACCGCGGGGGTGGCCGAGACGACCACGGAACGGGCCCTGGAGGAGCTCCGCAGGGCGGGCGTGAAGCTGTCCGGCAAGCCGGTGGTCTGACGGGGCCGTCCCGGGCCCCGGGAGGGGCTCCGGGCCCGTTCCCGGCCTCGTTCCCGGTCCGCGCCCGGCTCCGGCCCGCGCCCGGCCCCGGTTCGGCTCCGGTTCGGCCCGGTCCGGTGGCACCGCCCCGGCGCCGTTCCCGCCCCGTTCCCGGACTCAGGCCGGGCGTCGGGCCGGTATCGCCGGGCGCAGCAGGGTGCGTATCGGGTGCCAGAGCTCCTGGTCCCGCTCCGGTCTCGCGCGCCACAGCAGCCCGTCGGGGTGGTGCAGCACGGCGGTGATCTCGTCGGGGGTGGGCGGTTCGGCGTTGCCCCGGAGGTAGACGGCGCGCAGGCCCAGATTGCGCAGCCGGGTCAGGGCGCGGGCCCGGTTGGCCGCGTGCACCAGGACCCGGACCGGGGTGCCCGGTCCCGTCCCGTCCGTCGGGCTGGGCAGTGTGATCGCCACCACGACCCTGCCGTTCGGCAACTTGCTGAACCCTCCGCCTGCCATGCTCCGCGCTCCCCCGTGAGACGTCGTGTCAATAAGGATCTGAACAAGACGCACCTAAACACGATCGGCCGCCGCCCGCTAGAGGGCGACGGCCGATCATGCTTTGACCTGCGGTTATGCGAAATTACTTGCCCGAAGGACCGACCTTGACGGTGATCGTCGAGCCGTTGCGGGGCTCGCTGATGATCGAGATCCGGGTGTTGGTGTCAGGAACCTGAACGCTTCCGGTCGGGTTCTCCTTGTACCAGTAGGTGCCCTTGCGGTCGTCGAAGACCGGGACGCCGCTCTGCGACTTGATCCGGACCGGGGTGTCCGCGTTGTGCAGCGTGAAGCCGTCCGTGCGGTACCAGCTGAACGGGGCGTCGAAGGGCTGGATCTTGTTGCGGATGACCGTGCCGTCGGCCCACTTCAGCGGCTTGGCGTGGGAGTCGACCGGCAGGATCAGACCCTGGCCCGGGTGCTGCGAGACGTTGTTGTCCTTCTGGGACTTGTCCCAGAGCCAGACGAGCAGACCGTTCTGGTACGGGTAGTGCTCGACCCAGTCCGGACGGGTCTTGGAGAAGCCGAAGTTGTACGGGCCGACCTCAAGGGTCTTGTCGTAGCTGACGTACTGACGGTTCTCCGCGATGTAGTACTGCGGGTAGTTCTTGGTGAACGACTCGCCGACGCGGGAGAAGCCCTTGGCGGTCCAGCCGTTGTCGTCGCCCTCGGCGTTGTCGGTGAAGATCGCGGCACCGTCGGCGTTGACCGAGATGGTGTCGGCGGCGAAGCCGATGCCGCCCGCGCCGCCGTCGGTGGCGTAGCGGAAGCGGATGTCGATCTTCTTGCCCGCGTAGGCGTCCAGCGAGTACGAGAGCTTCTGGTACTTGCCGGAGACGTCGGTCAGGGCCGGCTTGTCACTGGCGTCGCGCGGGATCGCCTTGCCGTCGGCCGTGCCGTCGATCGCGGTCCAGCTGGTGCCGCCGTTCTCCGACACCTCGGTGTAGAGGTAGTCGTAGTCCTTCTCGATGTCCCACCAGCCCGAGAGGTCCAGGGACGCCTTGGACTTGCCGGTCAGGTCGACCGAGCGGGACAGGGTGTTGCTCAGGTTGTCGCCCATGTCGCTCCACCACTGCTTGGAGCCCTCCGCCGGCTTGGTGACGGCGGTGGTGACGGGCTTCTCGGGCAGCGTGACGACGAGCGCCTGCTTGTTCTTGGTGTTGTACTCGGCCACGCCCAGCTTGTGGACGGACTTCGTCGCGGCCTTGGCCTCGGCGAAGTCGAGCCAGCCCAGCTGGAGCTTGTCCCAGGCGGTCATGTCGCCGGGCAGGTCGCCGATCTCGCCCTTGCCCTTGCCGAGCCAGGAGCCGGCCGACATCAGGGACCAGAAACCGACCGAGTTCTCGGCGGTGTTGGTGGTGTCGTACAGGTCGGGCAGGCCGAGGTCGTGGCCGTACTCGTGGGCGAAGACGCCCAGGCCGCCGTTCTCGGGCTGCGCGGTGTAGTCACCGACCCACATGCCGGTGTCACCGATCTCGGTGCCGCCCGCCTTGTTGTTGGCCGGGCCGGTCGCACCGGCGTTGGTGCCGTAGGCGTACCAGCGGTGGGCCCAGATGGCGTTCTTGCCCTCGGCGCCGCCGCCCGCGGACTCGTCCTCGCCGGCGTGGACGACCTGGAAGTGGTCGATGTAGCCGTCGGGCTCGTTGAAGTTGCCGTCGTTGTCGAAGTCGTAACGGTCCCACTGGTCGTACTGGGCGAGATCGGCCTTGATCTGCTCCTGCGTACGGCCCTTGGCCTTCTGGTCCGCGGCCCAGGCGTTCACGCCGTCCCGGACCATGTCCCAGGCGTTGGCGCAGTTGGACGAGCCGCAGTAGTTGGAGCCGTAACGGGCCTCGTTGTACGGGACCTTGACCCAGTCGGAGACCTGGCCCTCGACCGAGTAGCGCCCGGAGGACGTCTTCTCGTAGTACGTCTTCAGCGAGTCCTTCCCGTCGCCCTCACCGAAGTAGAGGTCCTGGAAGTGCTCCTGGTTGTAGTCGGCCCGCCAGGCCGTGCTGTTGTCCTTCTTGGGGTCCGGCTTGGCTATCTTGTTGTGCAGCGGGCCGGGCGTGCCGCCGTACTTCGGGACGGCGGGCTCGGGGCCGTCGCCGTCCGGGTCGATCATGGTCGTGTCGTCGACCTTGTCGCCGAACTCCACCAGGATCGTGAAGATCTTGTCGGTCTTCTCCCGGCCGAGCTCGACGTACTTCTTGTCGTCGAGCTTGACGACCTGGGAGCCGCCGCGCTTCGTGATCTTCTTGTCGCCCGCGATGACCTGCTCCAGGGCGGCCTGACGCTGAGCTTGCTGCTGCTCGCTGAACGGGCCCTTCAGGTCGTGCTCGTTGCCCTTGGCCGACCCCGGGTCCCGGCGGTCGACGGTGGTGCTCTTCGCACCCGACGCCTTGTCGTCGGCCTGAGCCGTGGCGAAGGTCGACGCCGTGGCGGCCGTGGCGGCCATGGCCACGACAATCGCGGCAGCGCGAAGCGCCCCTCTGTTTGTGGTCACTTGATGCAGTCCTCCCCGGCACCCGCCGCTGCGACCGGAAGTGAGGTGGGGGTCGCGCGCAGGTACGCGTCACAAGTGACGACATTCGACCGGAGTTACTCGAAAAAAGACAGATCTTGACTTGAACAAGCCAAGTGCACTATGCAGGAGATCGTTTCCGTTATCCGGACGTTCACC
This sequence comes from Streptomyces sp. NPDC002669, assembly GCF_042889165.1. Taxonomy (NCBI): domain Bacteria; kingdom Bacillati; phylum Actinomycetota; class Actinomycetes; order Kitasatosporales; family Streptomycetaceae; genus Streptomyces; species Streptomyces sp. NPDC002669. The sequence goes on from NZ_JBIAQQ010000012.1 coordinate 109,151, forward strand.
GGACGGGCAACCGGCGCGCCACGCGCCATGGTTGGGGTACGGAATGACTCCGTGCGCCCCCCGTGCACCGGTACCGTGGGTTAGGTCACGCTTACTACTGGTCCTGCTCGGGCATCCACCGTCGTAGAGTCGATTGACAGTGCGACCGCGTTGAGAGACTGCCCATCCGATGCCCCGAGGACGGATACCGCCATGCCGCATCCCACTGCCGCACAGTTCTCCTACGGTTCGGTCACCGTCGTCTTCTCGACCCTCGCCATGCTGCTGCTCTCGCGCACGGAGTCGGGCGTCGGCGTCGCCGTCATCGGCACCGCGGCACTCGCGCTCGGTCTGCTGGTGGCCGTGACCGTACCCCACCCGTCACGCGCGAAAACAACGAAGCCGGTCCGGACCGGTGCCGCGACCGGTGCGAACCACGACGCGGTCACCGCGGCCATGAAGGCCGAGGGCCTCACCCGCGAGGCGACCGGGGCTCCGGCCCGCGAGGCCGGGCAGCGCTCCGGGACCCCTGCCGACGGGCAGCCGGCCCGGCATTCGCTGCGGCGCTGAAATCCCGCGCGGGAGCGGGTCCTTCCCCCGCTCACCGCGCCGGGACGGCGCGACGAGGACGGACCGGTGTCCGCTCACCGGTCCGTCCCCGGGCCGGGCCCGCCCCTCTTCCGGCGGCCCGGCCCGGGCCCCTCGGCTCGTGGCCGGTCAGTTGGTCTGGACGACCACCGTCTTCGCCGCCTTGTCCTGGAGGCCCTGCCGGTACGGCTTGTCCGTGAACATGAGCACGATGTTGATCAGCCACCACAGGCACGGGCAGCACAGCAGTGCCGGCAGCCACAGCACCACGGCCCGCAGGAACGACGTCCCGGTGTCCGGCACCCGGCCGTCGTCGAGCATCGCGACCCGCAGTTTCATCAGGCGCTTGCCGAGGGTCCGGCCGTCCTTGTGCGTGAAGTACGTGTCGTACGCGACGTAGGCGACGAGGCCGATCAGCGACCACACCATCTGGTGCCCGCTGTACGTCTGGCTGAAGACGTTGCCGTTGTCGTCCGTCACCTCGACGGCACCGCCCCACGGCAACGAGATCAGGTACAGCGGGATCGAGATGATCAGGAAGTCGACCAGCCGGGCCAGGATCCGCTTCCCGGGCTCGCCGAGCGGCGGCATGCCCGCCAGCGGGTCCCCGCCCCCGTACGGGCCGCCACCGCCGTAGGGGCCGGGATCGTACGGCGGGGGCGGGGGCGGAGCACTGTCGTACGGCGAGCCCGACGGCGGCGACGGTTCCTGCGGCTTCTTGCGGAACGGGTCGTCCTCGGGCGGCTGACCGGACGTCGGCTGATCGTTGCTCATGGGGGCAGTGCACCCCGGCCCCGGGGCCCCCGCAACGGCTCGGGTGCGTTCGGGGGAACGGGGCGCCCCGGCGGTCCTCACCCGATGGGCCGTCGGCCGTGGGAGCGGCCCGGCCGCTCCCACGAAACCCCGCCGGTCCTCCGCCGGCCCTCCGTCAGCCCGCGACGAAGGTGTGGGCCGCCTTGTCGTGCCAGCATTGGCGCCACGGCTTGTCGATCAGGCACCACAGCACCTCGACCACTCCGATCACGAGGAGCCCCAGCACGCCGTAGACCAGCCAGCGGCGCAGCGCGGCGCCGAAGGACGGGGGCTCGTGGGACTCGATGTCCCGTACTTCGATCCCGCAGAGCTTCTTGCCGAGCGTGCGGCCCCACTTCGCCGTCGGCAGCGCCTCCAGCAGGACGCCCAGCACGAGGAACGCGCCCAGCGCCCCGCCGAACAGGGCGGCCGTGGTGGAGTCGATCAGCCAGACGGTGACCGTCTCGCCGGACAGCTTCGCCGCCTCGATCTTCCCGTCGATGTGGTCCAGGGCCCGCGAGACGAGCGGGAAGCCGGCCGCGCCGACCAGCGCCATCAGCACCACGGTGTCGATGAGCCGGGCGGCGAACCGCTTGCCGAGCCCGGCCGGCCTCGCCGCGGCCTGGGCCCGGGCGAGTTGCTGGAACGGGTCGTCGACCGGCGGCTTCCAGGGCACGACGGGCTGGTCCGGCCGGTCGGGCTGCGCACCGCCGAACCGGGGCCCGGATTGCTGCGGGCCCGGCTGCTGGAATCCCGGCTGTTGGGGGCCCGGCTGCTGGGGCTGCGCCCACGGCGCCGCGCCGCCCTGCGGAACGGGACCGCCGGACTCGGCGGGGGCCGGAGCCGGGGCAGGGGCTGGGGTCTGCGCGGGGAACGGGGCCTGCGCCCGCGCGGGCGGCTGGGCCTGGTTCGGTACGGGCGCGGGGGCCGGGGGCCGGGCCTGGTTCTGTTCCGGGGCGGGGGACTGCGCGCCCGGGCCCGGGGTGAGGGCACGGATCGTCATCGTCCCCTCCCCCGCGTCCGGTTCCGGCCGGCGGGCGGGAGCGGGCTCGCCCCCGCCGAGGGAACGGATCGTCATCGTCCCGTCGGAGGGCGGTGCTCCGGCCTCGCCCCCACCGCCGGGGCCGCCGCTGCCGCTGTTGCCGGGGCGGCCCTGGCGGCCGACCCGGATCGCGACGGTGTTCTCGGGAGCCCCGTCGCCGCCCGCCGCGGCCGGACGCCGCGGGTCCACGGGCGCGCCGTCGGCGGGGGTCCGGACCTCGGGAACCCGCTCGGCCGTGGCCCGGCCCGCGGGCGTACGGGGATCGCGGGCGGGTTCTGCGGCGACGCCCCCGGGCACCGACGGGTCCGGTGCGCCGCCCGGTTCGCCGGACCGGCCGGTGCCGCCGCCCCAGGAGACCCGTCGGTCGTGCTCCCCGCCGAAGCCGGTCTGCCGGGAGGCGTCGGCCTGCCAGGCGCTCGCCGGTTCGGGACGGCTGCCCGGGGAGGGCTCCCCGTCCAGGAAGATCGGACCGGTCTCCTCCGCCGGTGCCGGTTCCGGGGCCTGCGATTGCGGCTGCTGCGACTGGGGCAGGGACTGCGGGCCGGACACGGCTTCGGGGAGCGCCGCGGCCGCCGACTCGCCCTGTTCCGGGGCGGGCCGACTCGTGCCGGGCACCCACGAGGCGCCGTTCCAGTACCGGACGTATCCGGGAATGGACGGGTCGGGGTAGTAGCCCTCACGGGGGCTCTCGTCACCGGGTACCGGGGTTGGGGCGCTCATCACCGTTCCCGTATCTCTTCGAGGCATGAATGCGACGGGTCCACATCTACCAGAAGCCCGTGCGCCCCCGGGCGGCTCCAGGGCTTTGGACCCCTTTCCGATGCCGCCAAAAATTTTTTCCCGAAGTCGCGTAATAGGTGGCGGGGAGGGCGCTCTCTCCTTGTGCGGGCCGGTCATGGGACCGGTTCACAGGCACCGGAAGGACGCACTCATGCACACCGTCGTGGAACGCGAACTGGAACTCAAGCTGGTCCTGTCGCCCGAGCGCAGCATCCCCGTCCCCGCCCGGCTGACGTATCGCACGGAGGACCCGTACGCCGTGCACGTCGCCTTTCACATCGGCTCGGACTTCCCCGTCCACTGGACGTTCGCCCGCGATCTGCTGGTCGAGGGCGTGTTCCGGCCGTGCGGTCACGGGGACGTGCGGATCTGGCCGACCAAGGTCGACCAGCGCAACGTGATCTTCGTCGCTCTGACCTCGCCGGACGGGAACGCGCTCCTGGAGGTGCCCTCCGCCCAGGTGGCCGCGTGGGTGGAGCGGACGCTGCGGGTGGTCCCGCCCGGCACGGAGGCCGAGCGGCTCGGCATCGACGAGGGCCTGGCCGAACTGCTCGCCCCGCTGCCGGCCGACGACCTGTGGCTGCGCGACCCGTGGCCGTCGGACGAGTCGCAGGACGGCGACGCGTGAGGGAGTCCCGAAGGGAGCACGGAAGAAGGAAGGACGGGAGCGCGGGCGGCGGTGTCCTGCCGCCCGCGTTCCCGGAACGGCGCCGTGCCGCCCCCGTGCCGCGCGGCCCTCAGAACACCTTGCCGGGGTTGAGCAGTCCCAGCGGGTCGAACGCCTGCTTGATGCCCCGGTGCACTTCGACGCCCACCTCGCCGAGTTCGCGCGCGAGCCACTCCTTCTTCAGGACGCCGACGCCGTGTTCGCCGGTGATCGTGCCGCCGAGTTCCAGGCCGAGCGCCATGATCTCGTCGAACGACTCGCGGGCCCGCCGGGACTCGTCGGCGTCGGTGTGGTCGAAGCAGACGACGGGATGGGTGTTGCCGTCGCCCGCGTGCGCGCAGACGCCGATGGTGAGGCCGTACTTCTCCGCGATGGCCTCGGTGCCCTCCACCATCGCGGCGAGCTTCGAGCGCGGTACGCAGACGTCGTCGATCATCGTGGCCGAGCTGACGGTCTCCAGCGCGGTGAGCGCCGTCCGCCGGGCCTGGAGCAGCATCTCGGACTCGGCCGTGTCCTCCGCCGGGACCACCTCGGTGGCGCCCGCGGCGGTGCACAGTCCGGCGACGGCGGCCAGGTCGGCCGAGGGGTCCGGGGTGTCGAAGGCGGCGAGCAGGAGCGCCTCGGTGGTGTCGGGAAGACCCATGCCGGTCAGCCGGTTGACGGCCCGGATCGTGGTGCGGTCCATCAGTTCGAGGAGTGACGGAGTGTGACCGCGCTCCATGATCCGGCAGACCGCGTCGCAGGCGGTCGCCGCGCTCGGGAACTCGGCGGCCAGCACCAGTTGCCGCGGCGGCCGGGGCTTCAGCGCGAGCACGGCCCGGACGACGATGCCGAGGCTGCCCTCGGAACCGACGAAGAGCCGGGTGAGGTCGTACCCGGCGACGCCCTTGGCGGTGCGACGACCGGTGGTGAGCAGGCGGCCGTCCGCGAGGACGACGTCGAGCCCCAGGACGTACTCGGCGGTGACCCCGTACTTCACGCAGCACAGACCGCCGGACGCGGTGCCGATGTTGCCGCCGATGGTGCACATCTCCCAGCTGGAGGGATCCGGCGGGTAGAAGAGGCCGTGCTCGTCGACCGCCCGGGACAGCACCGCGTTGATCACCCCGGGTTCGACGACGGCGATCCGGTCGACGGGGTCGATCTCCAGGATCCGGTCCATCTTCACCAGGGACAGCACGATGCAGCCGTCGGAGGCGTTGGCCGCGCCCGACAGGCCGGTACGCGCTCCCTGCGGAACGACCGGGACGCGCAGGGCCGTCGCGGTGCGCATGACGTGCTGGACCTGTTCCACGGTGCGCGGGAGCACGACGACGGCGGGCGCGCCGGCGTCGCAGAAGCTGGCCATGTCGTGGGCGTACGAGGCCGTGACGTCCGGGTCGGTGATCAGTGCGTCGGCGGGCAGGCCCGAGCTCAGTCGTTCGAGAAGACCGTTCATGATCCAAGCGTGGCATCCGGGCCCATTGGTGTGAACCCGTCTGCGGCAGCCCCGGCAAGGTGCAGTGTGTTCTTATTACTGACGCAGAGTGATCGGCATGGACGTCACGCCGCAGCCTCCGCAGTCCTCCGACCCGAACCGCTCGCTCCTTGACCCCTCCGGCTCCCCTGCCTCCCCTTCCGCTTCCTCCGCCCCTTCCGCGACGCCCCCGGCCCCTCCCGCCCCGCCGCCCGATCCCGGGCCGCCGGCCGAGCTGCCGCCCCCGTCGCTGCGGACGACGCTGCGCAGGGCCGCCCTGGGTGCGGTGGCGGGTGCGGTGCTGGTGACGGGTGCGGTGGTGGCCGTGCCCGACGACGAGGGGACGAAGGCCCCGCCACTACCCGTGCCCGGCTCCGTATCGCGTGCGCTGGCCGCGACGGCCGCGGGTTCCCCCGTCGCGCTCGCCGATCTGAAGGCGCTGATCGGGGACCGCCGGCGGTGGGTGGGCGCGCACCCGTCCGACGCGCGGTCCTGGGCGGTGCTCGGCGCGGCCTACGTGGAGTGGGGGCTGCGTTCCGCGGACGCGGCGTACTACGACCGGGCCGAACGGGCCCTGAAGCGCTCGCTGGACGCCGGGCCCGGGGAGGACGGGGGCACCGCGGCCCGGGTGGGGCTCGCGGCGCTCGCCAATGCCCGGTACGACTTCGGGGCGGCGAAGAAGTGGGGCGAGGCCGTACGGGCGCGGGAGCCGAAGCAGTGGGCCGTGTATCCGGCGCTGATCGACGCCTACCGGGGCCTGGGCGACGACAGGTCGGCGAACCGGGCGGTGGAGAGCTTCACGGAGCTGCGGTCCGGGGTCCCGGCACTCGTGCAGAGGGCCAGGACGTACCTGGACCGGGGCCGGCGCGAGGACGCGCTGGCGAGCGCGCAGGACGCGGCGGACCGGGCCACCGCGCCGGCGCAGAAGGCGGAGTGCCTGTACCTGCTGGGCGAGCTGGCCCGGAAGCGGGGCGAGCCGGAGGAGGCGGTCGCGCAGTACGGCGCGGCGCTGCGGACCGACCGCACCCACCACCCCTCGCTCGCGGGCCGGGCCGGGGCGCTGGCGGCGCTCGGCCGCACGGACGAGGCGCAGCGCGACTACCAGGCGGCCCTGGCGGGTCTCCCCCGGCCCGAGTACATGCTGGAGCTGGGCGAGTTGTACGAATCGCTGGGGCAGCACCGGGACGCCCGCAGCCAGTACGCCCGGCTCGGCGAGACGCTCGCCCGCGACGCCGCCCGGGGCGTGGACGACGCGTTGCTGCGCGGCCGGTTCGAGGCCGACCACGGGAACCCGGCCGAGGCGGTCGAGGTGCTGGAGGCCGAGTGGGCGCGGTCGCACCGCAGCGCGGCGGTGGCGGACGCGCTGGGCTGGGCCCTGTACCGCTCCGGCGACCCGGACGCCGCCCTGGAGTATGCGGCCCGCGCGGTCGGCACGAACGGGCAGAACGCCTCGTACGCGTACCACCTGGGCATGATCCAGCGGGAGTTGGGGCGGTACGGTACGGCGCGCCGCAGCCTGGAGGAGGCGTTGCGCACCGATCCCCGGTTCTCGCCCCTGGCCGCTCCGGCCGCCCGGAAGGCCCTGGACGACCTGGCCGCTCCCCCGGCGGACGCCGGGTAGGAGCGCCGGGGCCGGCCGGTGCGCGAGCCGCCGCGCGCGGCACGACTGCGGACCCGCACCGTTTTGGATTCTTCGGTCCAAATCCTGTTAGGGTGGTTCGCATGGCCAGACCACGCACGTTCGACGAGACCGCCGTACTCGACGCCGCAGCCGGCGAGTTCCGGGTGCACGGGTTCGCCGAGACCTCGACCGAGCAGCTCTGCGAGGCGGCCGGCGTCCGGCGCAGCAGCCTCTACAACGCCTTCGTCTCCAAGGACGAGTTGTTCGTCCGCGCCCTGGAGCACTACGTCGGCACGATCCGCGAGCGGCAGACCGCGATCCTCGCCGACGACGGACTCCTCGGCGCGGACCGGCTGCGGGCCGTGGTCGATGCCGTCATCGCCGAGGAGCAGTCGGCCGCCCGCCGGGGGCACGCCGCCGGGTGCATGGTCGTGCAGAGCTTCATGAACCCCGATCTGCGCGAGCGGGACGAACGCGTCGCACGCATCCTCGATCGCGACCTGCGGGACCGGAGCTCCCTGCTGGCCGAGGCCATCCGGGCCGGCCGGATCGACGGGAGCATCTCCCCGGACGTCGACGCGGAGGACGGCGCCATGCTGGTCAACACCGTCGTCTCCGGACTGCGGGTCACCGCGCAGACCGGCGCGGACGCGGAAACCCTCCGCCGGGTCGCCCTGGCCGGACTCCACGCGCTCCTGAACCCGGGCCCCGCGCCCACCGCCTGATTCCGGGGCTCCATCCGCCCCCCTGGAACCGGGCCCCGCAGACCCGGGCCCGGTCCCGGCCCTCGCGCGCCCGAATTTTGGATTCTCAATCACAGAAAGCGGAGACATGACCCCACCGACCACGCACACCCCCGCCAGGACGGTCCCCCTGGCCGTCCACATCCTCGCCGCGGGCATTTTCGCGATGGTGACCAGCGAGTTCGCGGTCGCCGGGCTCATGCCGCAACTCGCCGAGGGGCTCGGCACGGGGGTCGAACGGATCGGTTACCTCGTGACGGTCTTCGCCGTCGCGATGACCGTCGGCGGACCGATCCTGACCATGTCCCTGCTGAGGTTTCCGCCGAGGACCGCGCTGCTGGCGATCGTCGCCGTCTTCCTCGCCGGCAACGTCCTCGCGGCCCTGGCGACCTCCTACCCGGTCATGGTGGTCGCCCGGATCATCGGCGGCGTCGCCTCGCAGGCGTTCTTCGGCATCGCCGTGTCGATGTGCGCGCGGCTGGTGGACGAGCGGATACGCGGCCGCGCGAACGGCGTCGCGATGAACGGCCTGATGCTCGGCACCCTGCTCGGGCTGCCGCTGGCGACGTTCGTCGGCGGGCGGCTCGGCTGGCAGGCCGCCTTCTGGACCATCTCCCTGCTCACCGTCGTCGCCGGAGTCCTGATCATCGCCTTCGTCCGCAACCCCGCGGAATCCGACGCCCCCGGGGAGACGCGTTCGACGCGGGACGAGCTCGCCGTGCTCCGTCGGCCGCAGTTCGTGGCGGCGCTCGTCTCCAGCACCCTGATCATCGGGGCGACGTTCTCCGCATTCAGCTTCTTCACGCCGATCCTGACCGAGGTCACCGGCTTCCCGGAGGGCCTGGTGCCGCTGCTCCTGCTCGCCTACGGCGCCGCGACGCTGGTCGGCAACACGGTCGTCGCCCGCCTGGCCGACCGGCACACCGTCTCGACCCTGCTGATCGGCACCGGGCTCAACGCGGTCTTCCTGACCGGGTTCGCGCTCTTCACCGACGCCCCGTCACCGGCGCTGGTGTTCATGCTCGGCATCGGTCTGACCGGCGTGACCATGAACCCCGCGATGGCCGTACGGGTGCAGCGGGCCGGCGGCACCACGCCGCTGGTCAACACCGTCCACGCCTCGTTCATCACCCTCGGGGTCATCCTCGGCTCCGCCGTGGGATCGGCGCTGATCCCGGACCACGGGCTCCGCGCCCCGATCGTCCTCGGCATCGTGCTGGCCGTCCTCGCGCTCGCGGCGATCCTGCCCGCCCTCGCGAGCGCGCACCTGCGCACCGGCGCCCGCGAGCGGCCCCGGACCGAGGAGCCCGTCACGTCGACGGCATGACGCGCCCGACGAGAACGCCCCGCCGGACGGTTTCCCGTCCGGCGGGGCGAGTGGGGGGCGGCGGTCAGAGGTTGCCGCGCTTCTCCTGCTCGCGCTCGATCGCCTCGAACAGGGCCTTGAAGTTGCCCTTGCCGAAGCCCATCGAGCCGTGGCGCTCGATCATCTCGAAGAAGACGGTCGGGCGGTCCTGGACCGGCTTGGTGAAGATCTGCAGCAGGTAGCCGTCCTCGTCACGGTCGACGAGGATCTTCAGCTCGCGCAGGATCTCCACCGGCACGCGGGTCTCGCCCGCCCACTCGCCGAGGGTGTCGTAGTACGAGTCGGGGGTGTCCAGGAACTGGACGCCCGCCGCGCGCATCGCCCGCACCGAGGCGACGATGTCGTTCGTGGCGAGCGCGATGTGCTGGACGCCCGCGCCGCCGTAGAACTCCAGGTACTCGTCGATCTGGGACTTCTTCTTGGCGATCGCCGGCTCGTTGATCGGGAACTTCACCTTGAGGGTGCCGTCCGCGACGACCTTCGACATGAGGGCGGAGTACTCGGTGGCGATGTCGTCGCCCACGAACTCCTTCATGTTGGTGAAGCCCATGACCTTGTTGTAGAACTCGACCCACTCGTTCATCCGGCCGAGTTCCACGTTGCCGACGCAGTGGTCGATGGCCTGGAAGAAGCGCTTGGCGGGCGGCTCGACCATCGGGGCGGCGGTGACGAACCCGGGCAGGTACGGGCCCTGGTAACCGGAGCGCTCCACCAGGGTGTGGCGGGTCTTGCCGTACGTGGCGATGGCGGCGAGCACGACGGTGCCGTGCTCGTCCTTCACCTCGTGGGGCTCCTCGATGCCGCGGGCGCCGTGCTCGACCGCGTACGCGTAGGCCGCCCGGGCGTCCGGGACCTCGATGGCCAGGTCGACGACGCCGTCGCCGTGCTCGGCGACGTGGTCGGCGAGGAAACGGCCCCGGTCGGTGGCCGCCTTGATGACGGAGGTGAAGACGAAACGGGCCGAGCCGTTGGTCAGTACGTAACTCGCCGTCTCGCGGCTGCCGTTCTCCGGTCCGGAGTAGGCGACCAGCTTCATTCCGAAGGCCGTCGAGTAGTAGTGCGCGGCCTGCTTGGCGTTGCCGACGGCGAAGACGACCGCGTCCATTCCCTTGACCGGGAAGGGGTCGGCCTGCCGCTCCGCTTCGCTCCGCCTCGGCTCTTCACTTGCTTCCTGGCTGCCGAGCCCGGTGTCGGGGGTGGTGTGCAGAGTCTCAGTCATGTTCGAAGGCTCTCCCCGCTCCGCAAGGTGCGCAACAGTTCGCGTTTTCTCTGGTCAATCTGTACAGCGAAACGGGATGATGACCGGGCTATCTGTACATGATGACCATCGTGTCGGCCTTCCGGGAGATGACTCATGACGATCGATCGACTGGACGGCAGACTCATCGTGCTGCTGGCCCGCGAACCCCGCATCGGGGTGCTGGAGGCGTCGCGCAGACTGGGCGTGGCGCGGGGCACGGTGCAGGCCCGTCTCGACCGGCTTCAGTCGAATGGCGTCATCCGCGGTTTCGGCCCGACGGTCGATCCGGCGGCGCTCGGATACCCCGTCACCGCGTTCGCCACGCTGGAGATCAAGCAGGGTCAAGGAGCCGACGTACGGGCCCACTTGGCCGGTGTACCGGAGGTGCTGGAGCTGCACACCACCACCGGGCACGGCGACATGCTGTGCCGTCTCGTCGCGCGTTCCAACGCCGACCTCCAACGGGTGATCGACCGGGTTGTCGGTTTTGATGGCATCGTCCGGGCCTCCACGGCCATCGTCATGGAGAACCCGGTCCCGCTGCGGGTCATTCCGCTCGTCGAGCAGGCCGCGGAGGACGACGACTGAGCCGAGGAGTGGCGCGTGAGCTTCTGGGAGTATCTGGGCAACCGGCACCAACAGCTGCTCACCGACGCGTACCAGCACGTCAGCGCCGTGTTCCAGTGCATGGTCATCGCCACCGTGCTGGGCGTTCTGATCGGGGTGGTCACCTATCGCAGCGGATGGGCCGGGTCGCTGGCCATCACGTCCACGGCGACGATCCTCACCATCCCCTCCCTCGCCGCGATCGGTCTGCTGATCCCGCTGGTCGGCCTCGGGGTCGCGCCCACGGTGATCACCCTGACGCTGTACGGGCTGCTGCCCATCGTCCGCAACTCCATCGTGGGGCTGCGCGGGGTCGATCCCGCGCTGGTCGACGCGGCGAAGGGCATCGGGATGTCGCGCCCGGCCCGGCTGTGCCGGGTCGAACTGCCGCTCGCCTGGCCGCCGATCCTCACCGGCATCCGGGTCTCCACGCAGATGCTGATGGGCATCGCCGCCATCGCCGCGTACGCCTCGGGCCCCGGGCTGGGCAACGAGATCTTCCGCGGCATCGCCTCGCTGGGCAGTGCCAACGCGCTCAACCAGGTGCTCGCGGGCACGCTCGGCATCGTCGTCCTCGCCCTGCTCTTCGACGCCGCGTACGTGCTGCTGGGGCGGCTCACCATCCCGAGGGGGATCCGTGTCTGAGTCCCACGGGGCATCCGCGTCCGGGCCCGCCGGCAGAAGTACGACCGCTTCCGGGAGCAGCGCCGACGACGGAGGTGCGGCCGCCGGCGGCACGGCGGCGAAGACCGCTTCCGGGGCCACCATCCAGTTGGAGGACCTGACCAAGCGGTACCCGGGCAATCCCAATCCCGCCGTGGACAACGTCTCGATGGACATCAGGGCCGGTGAGACGGTGATCTTCGTGGGGCCGTCCGGCTGCGGAAAGTCCACCACCCTGAAGATGATCAACCGGCTGATCGAGCCGTCGTCGGGGCGGATCAGGATCGGCGACGAGGACGTCACCGACATCGACCCGGTGAAGCTGCGCCGCAAGATCGGTTACGCGATCCAGTCGTCCGGGCTCTTCCCGCACATGACGGTCGCCGAGAACATCGCCCTGGTGCCGCGGATGGTCGGCTGGTCCAAGTCGCGGGTGAAGGACCGGGTCGAGGAGATGCTCGACCTGGTCGGACTCGATCCGCGCGAGTTCCACGGCCGCTATCCGCGCCAGCTCTCCGGCGGGCAGCAGCAGCGGGTGGGGGTGGCCCGGGCGCTGGCCGCCGATCCGCCGGTGCTGCTGATGGACGAGCCGTTCGGCGCGGTCGACCCGATCACCCGCGACCACCTCCAGGACGAGCTGATCCGGCTCCAGCACGAACTGCACAAGACGATCGTCTTCGTCACCCACGACTTCGACGAGGCGATCAAGCTGGGCGACCGGATCGCGGTGCTGCGGGAGCGTTCGCACATCGCGCAGTTCGACACCCCCGAGGCGATCCTCACCAACCCGACCGACGATTTCGTCTCGGGGTTCGTGGGGGCCGGCGCGGCGCTGAAGCGGCTCAACCTGACCCGCGTACGGGACGTGGAGATGGCCCAGTTCCCGACGGTGACGGTCGACGACCCGCTCCAGTCGATCTTCAACAAGCTGCGCAGCGGCCCGCACAACGAACTGCTGATGCTGGACCGCAGGAACCGCCCGTACAAGTGGCTGCGGCGCGGCGACCTGATGCGGGCCCGCGGTTCGCTGGCGCGTGCCGGGCAGTTGGTCCACGACACGGTGACCCGGGACGCGACGCTGCACGACGCGCTGGAGGCGGTGCTGACCGACAGCGGCGGCCGGGTCGCGGTCACCGGGCGGCGCGGCGAGTTCATCGGGGTCGTGGACATGCACACGTTGATGAACTCCGTCCACGAGCTGCTGGAGGCCGACCGGCTCGCCGCGATCGAGCACCAGCACGACCTGGAGGAGATGCGCAGCCACCAGACCGAGGCGGAGCTGGAGGGCGGTGTGGACGGATGACCCCCCGCTCGCCCGCGGACGGCCGGGAGCCCCGCCGGGACCGGGAACCCTACGGGGACCGGGGGCCTTACGAGGACCGGGAGCCCGGTCGTCGGGACCGGGAGCCCTCGCGCCGGGTGCGTTCCGCGGCCCGGGTGCCCCTGGAGCCCTCCTCCGACGAGGACCGCCCGCCCGGCGAACACGACGTCAAGGGCCATGCCTTCCGCGACGAGGAGGAGGAGCCCGCCCCGCCGCCGGCCGGGCCGCCGCGCCGGATCACCTGGCGCAAGCTGGTGACGATGCCCCTCGTGCTGGTGGTCGTGCTGGCCATCGCCTACCTGTGGATCACCAACGTCCAGCTGGATTCGATCGCGCGGAACTCGCTCACCGGCGGCAATGTGCAACTGCGCTGGTGGCAGCATGTGCGGCTGACCGCGATCTCGACGTTCTGGGTGCTGATCATCGCCATTCCGCTGGGCATCGCGCTGACCCGGCGCAAGCTCCGCCGGGGCGCCCCGGTGGTCACGGCGGTCGCCAACGTCGGGCAGGCGACCCCGGCGATCGGTCTGCTGGCGCTGCTGGTGATCTGGCTGGGCATCGGCCCCTCGACGGCGATCATCGGCATGGTGATCTACGCGGTGCTGCCGGTGTTCTCCAACACGGTCGCCGGTCTGCGGGCGATCGAACCGAACCTGGTCGAGGCATCGCGCGGCATCGGCATGTCGGCGATGGGGACGCTCACCAAGGTCGAACTCCCGCTCGCCGTCCCGCTGATCCTGGCCGGGGTGCGGACGGCACTGGTGCTCAACGTCGGTACGGCGACCCTGGCCACGTTCGTCGGCGGCGGCGGCCTCGGGGACCTGATCACCTCGGGCATCCAGACCCAGCGGATGCCGGTGCTGGTGCTCGGTTCCGTACTGACGGTGGTGCTGGCGCTGCTGGTGGACTGGCTGGCCTCGCTGGCCGAGCTGGCGCTGACGCCGCGCGGACTGGAGGTGGGGTGATGCGCGCGCGGCGGGTACGCGCCGTACTGGCGGGGGCACTGGTGGGGGCGCTGGCGCTCGCCGGGTGCGGGCTGAAGAGCGGTTCGCCGATGGTGGACGACGTGGCGCCGGGCTCGGTCGGCCGGGGACGGCCGCTGGACGGCGCCTCGCTGACCGTCACCTCGAAGAACTTCAGCGAGAACATCATCCTGGGCCAGATGATCGGCCTGGTCTTCAAGGCGGCCGGCGCGGAGGTGCTGGACCGGACGAACCTGCCCGGCTCGATCAGCGCCCGCGAGGCGATCGTCAAGGGCGACGCGGACGCGATGTACGAGTACACGGGCACCGGCTGGATCACGTACCTGGGCCACGCGAAGCCGATCCCCGACCCGTTGAAGCAGTGGGAGGCGGTCCGGGACGAGGACCGGAACAAGGGGGTGACCTGGCTCCCGCAGTCCACCCTCAACAACACCTACGCCCTCGCCATCAGCCGGAAGAACAACGCCAGGTACCACCTGCGGACGCTCTCCGACGTGGCCGCCCTGGCGAAGCGGAACCCGGCGGCGGTGACGATCTGCGTGGAGAACGAGTTCGCCTCCCGCGACGACGGGCTGCCCGGGATGGAGAAGGCGTACGGGATGGCGGTCCCGGCCGCCAACATCAAGAAGATGGACGCCGGGATCATCTACACCCAGGTCTCGAAGTCCGACTCCTGCCTGCTGGGCGAGGTGTTCACCACGGACGGCCGGATCAGGGCCATGGACCTCGAAGTGCTCGTGGACGACAAGCACTTCTTCCCCAACTACAACGCGGCGCCGGTCGTCCACACCAGGACCTTCGAGAAGTACCCGCAGATCGCGGCACTGCTCGACCCGGTCAGCCGGAAGCTGACGACCGAGGTCGCCCAGGTGCTCAACGCCAAGGTGGACGTGGACGGGCAGGACCCGCACGAGGTGGCGAAGGACTGGCTGATCCAGGAGGGGTTCATCCGGGAGGGGTGAGCCGCGGGGCCCTCCCGCACCCCTCCCCGAGATACAAAGAAAATCTTGCAAAGAAGTAGTTGCAAAGACGGCTTTGCAACTCTACGGTTGTGCCATGCCCGAAACAGAGGACGGCGGCCCCGCTCCCGCCGAAGCCCAGAACGTCCACACGGTCGACGCCCGCACCCTGCGTGGACTGGCCCACCCCCTGCGCCTCCGACTGCTGAACGCGCTGCGGGAGTTCGGCCCCGCCACCGCCTCCGGTCTCGCGGACCGGCTCGGCGAGTCCAGCGGCGCCACCAGCTACCACCTGCGGCAGCTGGCGTCGTACGGCTTCGTCGAGGACGCCCCGGAGCGCGGCAAGGGCCGCGAGCGCTGGTGGCGGGCCGTCCACCGGGGCACCGCCTTCAACACCGACCGGTTCCTGAGCCACCCGGACCCCGAGGTGCGCGGCGCCGTCGGCGTCGTGCTCCACGAGATCGCCGGCAACCACGCCCAGGAGCTGAACACCTGGATCGGCACGATGCGCGAGTGGCCCGAGGAGTGGCAGCACGGCTGGGACATCAGCGACTTCAAGGTGCGCCTCACCCCCGATCTCTCCTCGGAACTGATCCTGAAGATCCACGAGCTCATCGAGAGCTACCGGGGCCGGGTCCCGGAGGGCACCGAGGGGTCGGCCGTCGTCCGCAGCCACGTGCACTTCTTCCCGCGCCCCATTGAGTGACACCGGCCGCCGGCCCCCGGCCGCGGCCCACCGGGCGACACCATCCAGAAGACCGAGAGGAATCCGCCATGAATCCGGAAACGCACCTGTCGCTGCACCGTGTCCGCTCCGCCGAACTGCGGGAGCAGGCCGACGAGTTCCGCACCGTCCGCGAGGCCGGGCCCACCGGCGCCCTGCGCACCGTCCGCTCCTCGCCCCGGACCCTTCGCACCCAACTGGGCTGGACCCTGGTCGAGTTGGGCCTGCGCGTACTGCCCGCCCGGGAACCGCTCGCCTGCCGCTCGCCCCGAACGGTCTAGGCGTGAACGGGGGGAACCGAAAGCCGATCGCGGCGGTCCTGGCCGCCAACTCCATATCCACCGCCGGTACTTCACTCACCCTGATCGGGGTGCCGTGGTTCGTCCTGGAGACCACGGGCAGCGCGGGACGGGCCGGTGTCGTCGCCTTCTGCGCGACCCTGCCGATCGTCGTCTCCGCACTGGTCGGCGGCCCCGTCATCGACCGGATCGGGCGCCGCCGGGTCTCCGTGGCCTCCGACCTGGTGTGCGGCGCCTCCGTCGCCGCCGTCCCGCTGCTGCACCGGGCGGGCGCCCTCTCCTTCTGGATGCTGTGCGCGCTGATGGCGCTCAACGGACTCCTGCACACCCCGGGCAACACCGCCCGCTACGTCCTCGTACCCGACCTCGCCGAGCACGCGGGCACCACCCTGGCGCGCGCCGCCTCCCTCTTCGACGCGGTCTCGCGCGGCGCCCGGATGGCCGGGGCCGCACTGGCGGGCATGCTGATCGCACTGGTCGGCGCGGAGACCGTCCTGCTGCTGGACTCGGCGACCTTCCTGGTGTCCGCACTGCTGGTCGCGACGGGGCTGCGGGGCGTCCCCTCGGCCGAGCCGAGCGGGGCCGCCGAACCGATCTCGTTCCGGGCGTACCGCGGCGAACTGCGCGAGGGTTACGCCTACTTGCTGGGCAACCGGCTGCTGCTGGCCGTGGTGCTCATGGTGCTCTTCATGAACGGCTCCGATCAGGGCTGGGGCGCCGTGCTGCTGCCGGTGCATGCCTCCGAGGAGCTGGGCGGGGCCCGGGACATCGGACTGCTCACCGCCCTGTTCGGGGCGGGCGGACTGACCGGGGCACTGCTGTACGGGGCGGTGGGGCACCGGTTCTCGCGGCGGACCGTGTTCACGGTGTGCGTGGTGCTGTGCGGTGCGCCCCGGTACGTGGTCGCGGCGCTGACCGGGACGGCGACGCCGCTCGCCGTGACCATGGTGCTGAGCGGTCTGGCGGGCGGGGTGCTGAACCCGATCCTGACGACGGTGATCTACGGAAAGGTGCCCGAGGAGCTGCGCAGCCGGGTCTCCGGGGCCCTCACGGCGGGCTGCGAACTGGCCATGCCGGTGGGCGGTCTCGCGGCCGGGCTGCTGGTGGAGAGCATGGGTGCGCGGGGGGCGCTGCTGGCGATGGGCGGGGCGTACCTGCTGGCCACGCTGAGCCCGCTGGTGTTCCCCGCGTGGCGCACGATGGACGAGGCCGACGGGGCCCCCGGGAAGGCGGGCGCCGCGCCGGGGCCGTCGGCCGACGGGGTCAGCAGCTCGGGACCTTGTGCCCCTGCGCCAGGTTCCGGAGCGAGGAGACCGCGCCCTTCAGCGTCGTGACCGGGATCAGCTTCATCCCGTCGGGCAGTTCGGCGCGCGCCTGCCGGCACTCGGCCTTCGGGACGAGGAAGACGGTCGCCCCGTCCCGGTGAGCGGCCTGGGTCTTCAGCGAGACTCCGCCGACCGCGCCGACCGCGCCGTTCGCGTCGATCGTGCCGGTGCCCGCGATGCTGCGGCCCCCGGTGAGATCGCCGCCGCGGCCGTCGCCGTCGAGCTTGTCGACGATGCCGAGCGCGAAGAACAGGCCCGCGCTGGGCCCGCCCACGTCGGCGAGGTGCAGGGTGACGTCGACCGAGCCCTTGGGTTTGCCCAGGTAGCCGAGGGCCGCGTCCACCGCGTCGTCCTGCGACTCCCGCATGTCCTCCAGGTTGTGCTTCTCGATCTCCTTCTCGGAGCCGCCGGTCGGGTAGACGGAGTCACGGGGCAGGACCGCGCGGTCCGTGCGGAACCAGCTGTCGATCACGTCGCCGATGCCGACATCGGCGGTGGGCCCGGTCGCGACGATGGTCGTCATCCGCAGCTCGCCCTTGGCCGGGCGGGTGGGCTCGCCCTTGATGCTGATCACCGGGGTGCCGTGATCGCTCCCGAGCACGTTCGCGGTCGAACCGGGCTGCGCCAGGGTGAACGGCAGCGGCGCGAAGGCGGCCACGCCGAACAGGGCGAGGACGGGCAGGGCGCACAGGGCGAGGGTCCGGGAGCGCGAATGACGAGTGAGCACCCGCCCAATCTAACCGCCGGGGCGGTTCCCCGACGCCAAACGGTGCGCCCGCCGCCCCGGAACACGGGGCCGGGCGCCCGTGCGTGTGCGGGTGCCCGGCCACCCGCGTACGTACCCGTCCGCCGGAGCCCTCCTGCCGCGCCCGCCGCACCCGGAGACGGGGCCGGGCGCCCGGCACGGGCCGGGCGCCGTCCGCGTGCCTCCCGCCACGGCTACCGCAGCGCGTCCGCCACCTCGCGGGCCGCGTCCACCACCCGGGGGCCGACCCGTTCGGGCACGGAGTCCGCGAGCATCACGACGCCCACGCTGCCCTCGACGCCCGTCACGCCCACCAGTGCCGCCGCCGCACCGCTCGCCCCGGCCTCCAGCTCGCCGTGGGTGAGGGTGAAGGCGGTCTCGCCGACCGGCTTCTGGCGGGCCGCGAGTATCGCCCGGCCCGCGGCGCCCCGGTCCAGCGGATGACGGAAGCCGGCCCGGTAGGCCACGTGGTAGTCGGTCCAGGTGGGCTCCACCACCGCGACCGCGAGCGCGTCGCTGCCGTCCACCAGCGTGAGGTGTGCGGTGGCCCCGATGTCCTCGGCGAGGGACCGCAGCGCGGGCAGCGCGGCCTCCCGTACGAGGGGATGCACCTGACGGCCCAGGCGCAGCACGCCCAGGCCCACTCTGGCCCGGCCGCCGAGATCGCGGCGCACCAGGGCGTGTTGTTCCAGGGTGGCGAGCAGACGGTAGACCACGGTCCGGTTGACCCCGAGTCGGTTGGACAACTCGGTGACGGTCAGGCCGTGGTCGGTGTCGGCAAGCAGTTTGAGGACTCTCAGTCCCCGGTCGAGCGTCTGGGAGGTCTCCGCGGTCACGACGCCCTCTCCTCTGTGGTGAGCGGCGGCGGCTGATCCCCCCGAAGTGTGCGCCGCCGGTCCCAGCGGCGACGCACGGAGAGGCCGCCGGCCTGGCCATGGCACCGGCTGCGCTCCGCGGCTGTACTGCCACGGGGCGTGCAGTTTTTTTGGGACAGTAGCGAGCGGGTCCGCTCAGCGGAAGACCTCGTCCAGAATCCGGGCGCCGCCGGGAGCGGTGCCGGGGCGCCGGAGAATAACCGCCGGTCAGCGCGGCGCCGACCGATAAGCGAACATCTACGCGCGTCCTGGTCGGTCGACGCCTCCGGCCGCCCTCCATGCACCACGGGTGAATCGGCGTCAACCCACGGTGAACGACTGCTGAATAATTTTTCCGTTCACGAGCACCTCGCAGGCCCTGATCGCCCTCGTCGCCGGGTCCCGGACGGTGAAGTCGAGGGCGAACGTCCCGTCGAGCCCGACGACCCGGGTGACGTACGGGTCCGAGGTCTGCTTCCCGTCCGCGGTGCGGCCGGTCACCGAGACCGTGGCGACGGGGGCGAAGCCCCGACCGGTCACCTGGACCGCGGTGCCGACGGGCCCTTCGGGCGGCGAGAGCGCGAAGGCCGGTCCGGCGGGCACGGTGCCGTCCTGGACGGTGAACGCCGCCGTCTCGGTGCGCGGGTTGACGAGGACCTCCCGGACCCGGATCGCGACGGTGTCCGCGGCGTCGACCCTGAAGGTCTGCGAGAACGCCCCGTCCAGCCCGACCACCTTCGTCCGCACCGGGTCCGAGGTCTGCGAGCCGTCGGCCCGCAGTCCGGCGATGGACACGGTGGCGACCTTCGCGAAGCCCTGCCCGACGACGGTGACGGCGGTGCCCCGGGGCCCGGCGGACGGGCTGAGGACGACGAAGGACGGGGCCACGGTCAGCGGGGTGAGGGCCTGCGCTCCCCCGGCGGTGACCTTGAGCGCGTACACGGCGCGCGGGGTGGAGCCGGCCACGGTGACGGTGCCGGCGAGTGCCCCGTCGGTACCGATCCGAAGGGTGGAGCCGGTGATCCGGGCGCCGTCGCAGGCGCTTCCGTCGGCGGCGCAGAGTTCGGCCGCGGGGGTGGTGCCGGTCGGCCAGTCACCGCCGGAGAGGGCGATCGTGCCGCCCGGCTTCACCTTCGCCGCGCCCGCGGAGAGGGTCGCGGAGGCCTCGGTCACGGTGAACGGCGTGGTCAGCACGGTGGCCGGGTCGTTGCCCTCGTCCACCTGGATCGCGGTGATGGCCGGATCGGAGACGGTGAAGTCGGCGCCGAACGTTCCGTCGGGGGCGCTCTTCACGTAGACGGCGGTGTCGTCGAGGGTCGCCCCGTTCGCGTCCAGGCCGACGGTGTTGATCCACCGGTCCTGGAAGTAGTTGCTGCCGGTGACCCGCACGACGCTGCCGACCGGCGCGCCGGAGCGGGAGAGCGCGATGGCCCGCGGTCCGGTGGGGACGAACGCCCGCACGGTCAGGGGCGCGGTCGCCTCCTTGGTGCCGTCGCCGACCTTCACGAGGTACGAGCCGTCGGGCACGGCGCCCGCGGCGGCGAGCACCGCGCTGCCGGTCAGCTCTCCCGAGCCGCTGATCGCGAGGGTGTGGGAGGCGAACTTTCCGGGGTCGCAGCCGCCGCCGTCCGCCGCGCACAGCGAGGGGACGGGGGTGGCCCCGGCGGTCCACAGGCTGCCGGTCAGGGCGACGGCGGTGGACGGCCGTACGGGGGTGGCGGGCGCGGACAGGGTGGCCGGGTGGCCCGCGGTGCCCTCGGCGGTCACGGTGCCGATGGAGCCGCCGCCGCTCACCACGTCGCACGGGGTCTCGTAGGTGGAGCCGAGCACCTTGGTGCGCGTCAGGTTGCGCACCGGCGTGAAGGTGATCGGGCCGCTCGCGTCGGCCGGGATGAGGAAGTCCCCCTCGTACGGCGGGATCTCGATCGGTTTGCCGGAGGGGATGTCGAGGTTGATCTGGGGGCCGGTGACGGTGACGGTGCCGGTGGCGCCGCCGGACATGACGAGGTCGATGCTGGGGGTGGTGGGCACGTCGTTCAGGCTGAGCCCGCTGGTGGCGGGGGACGGGCCGAGCGCGACCTTGGCGTGGACCTTGCCGCCCGGATCGACGATCGACGGCGAGAGGTCGACGCTCATCTCCTGCGGCCCGGTCGCCTCGCCCTGCCCGGCGGGCAGGGAGCAGTGGACGGTCGGGGTGACGGTGCCGGCCAGGGCGGCGGGGGCGAGGGCGAAGGTTCCGCCGGTCCAGACGAGCACGGCGCCCGCGGTGAGGGCGACGGCACGGCGTAACACCGCACCCGGTCTTTCGGTTCTCCTTGTTCTCCGGACGGGCATGTTGCTCCTCCATGGGTGTCGTCGGGCGTCGTGTACGGGTGTCGCGGGCGGTTCCCGTCCGCAGATGTCGCGTGCGGTTCCCGTCCGCGGCCGTGGGAATTTCTTCGGATGCGGAATGGCGGTGCCCGCCCGCTCCGATGAGTCGGGGAGCGGGCGGGCACCTCGGGCTTTCCCTTTTCGTACTCGGATTTCCCGGAAATCCCGGACCGGAGATCGAGGACCTGAGATCGGGGATCGGGGATCGGGGGTCGGGGGTCGGAGAGGGCAGGGAGATCAGAGAAGCGTGAGGGTCAGGGTGGCGCCGTAATCTCCGGGGCGGGTGAATCCGGGAAGGGTGAGCGTGAGATCGGCGTCGGCGTCGAACCGGCCGCCGGTGAACGGGCGGGAGCCGTCCGGCCCCATCCGGCACAGGCTCGCCGCCTCGCTGCCGAGCGCGGTGGGCGACCCGGCCACCGGCACCCCCACGCTTCCGTTCTGCGCCGCGCACCTGGGCGTCCACCGCACGGACCCGGCCGGGACGGTGTTCCCGCCGGCGCCGGTGAAGTCGGTGAGGGTGGCGGTGAGGGACCAGCCGCTGTTGACGCCGCGGGCGTCCGACACCTCGACCCGGTTGAGCCGGGAGCGCTGCACACCGCTGCCGGTGCCCAGGACCGTCGTGCCGAAGTCGACGGTGTCGCCGTCCTGGACCATGGACAGCGTCCCGGCCCGGACCGAGGTGCTCAGCCTCTGGTCGGCGCTCGTCCCGTCCCCTCCCCCGCCCGTGGAGACGGTGAACGGGGCGGTCCGCACGGTCGCCGGATCGTTGCCCTCGTCGGCCTGGACCGCGGTGACGGCGTCGGAGATCACGGTGAACTCCACGGCGAAGGTGCCGTCCGGTCCGCTCTTGACGTAGACCGCGCTGTCGTCGATCCCGGTGCCCGTCGCGTCGAGGCCGATGACGTTGATCCAGCGGTCCGGGTTGTAGTTCCGGCCGCTGACCGTGATCACGCTGCCGACGGGGCCGCTGTCCCGCGAGAGCGAGATCTCGCGGTCACCGGACGCGACGGCCTCGACGGTGAGCGGTGCGGTCGCCTCCTTCGTGCCGTCGTTGACCTTCACCTCGTACGGGCCGTTCGGCACCGCGCCGGCCTCCGCGAGGGTCGCGGTGCCGTGCAGCGTCCCGTAGCCGTCGATGGTGAGGCCGTTCTCCTTGAACTTCAGCGGATCGCAGCCGCCACCGCCCACCGCGCACAGCGAGGGCACCGGTGTGCCGCCCGGGGTCCAGCCCGAACCGCCCAGCGCCACAGGGGTGTTGGGGCGTACGGGGTCGGCGGGGGCGGTCAGGGTGGCCGGCTCGGAACCGGTGCCCTCCACCATGACGGTGCCGACGGAGCCGCCGCCGTCGATGACGTCGCAGGGCGTCTCGAAGACCGAGCCGAGCACCTTGGTCTGCGTCAGCGTGCGGAGCGGGGCGAACGAGACGGCCCCGGAGGCGTTCGCCGGGACCAGGAAGTCGCCTTCATAGGGCGGCAGTTCGATGGGCTTCCCGGCCGGGATGTCCATCGTGAACTCGGCGCCCCGCACGGTGACGGTGCCGCTCGCCCCGCCGGACATCGCGAGGTCGAGGCTGGGAACGGTCGGCACGTCCTCCAGGGCGAGGGCGCTGGTGGCGGGGGACGGGCCGAGGGTCACCTTCGCGTGCACCTTGCCGCCCGGGGCGACGACCGCGGGCGACAGTTCGACGGTCATCTCCTGCGGCCCGGTCGCCTCGCCCTGCCCCGCGGGCAGGACGCAGTGGACGGTCGGGGCGACCGTGCCCGCGGACCGCTGCCCGGCCGCCGGCCCCGCGGACGGCGCGGCCGTGGCCCCGACGCAGCTCAGCGAGAGTACGAAGCAGGCGGCGAGCAGCCCGGTCGTACCTGGTCTTCGTCGTCGGATCACCAGACACCCCTCCATGGCCCATTGATTGCGCACATTGAGGAGGCCGCATGCGGAGAAGTCAAGAGAGAACCAATTGATCCTTGACCGGCCTCCCCCGGCCGGATGATCCTTTCCCGGAAATGCCCAAAAGGCATTTCGGAGGGCACTCCGAGTACACCCGACAAAATCTCTTGACTTCTTTGATGATCATGGTTTCACTGCACCCGACATGCCGGGCCCGGCACGCAGTTCCGCAAGAAGATCGCACGGCACGATTTCGGTTCTTCTTCGGCGGAACCGCGGAATTCAGAAACCGGAAGGAGTTCCCCCGTCATGTCGATCACTTCAGCACGGTCCCGGACCGTGCGGTCGGCGGGCCCGCGCCCGTCGTACCGAAGACACCTCCCGCCGGCGCTGGTGGCGGCCTGCGGCCTGGTCGGCGCGCTCGCCCTGGCGCCGACGGCCCAGGCGGTGACCCCGCTCACCGCGACGGCCACGTACAACTGCGGCGCCTGGGGCAGCGGCCTGGCCACCCTGACCGCCGCCGACTCGGGCACGTCCAAGACCATCAAGATCACCTCCACGGCGATCACCATGCCGCCCGGGACCAGCGCCGATCCGAACAGCATCACGACGACGCTCAAGCTCACCAAGACCTCGGGCGGCGTCACCAGTCAGGTGCAGTTCTCCGGGAAGACCAACCCGGGCATGAGCGGCGGCAACCCGATCACCCTGGGCCCGCTGAAGCTCACCTCCGGCACCCTGGCGGCGGGTGACAGCACGAACTCCGTGGTGCTTCCCGCCCCGCCGAGCGCCACCAGCTGGTCCCTGCAGATCGTGGCGTCGTCCCCGACGTCGGCCACGGTCCCGTGCGTGGCCACGTCCAACCAGTCCGCGGCGTTCGTCTGGTAGACGCCCCGCCCGGCAGGACCGCTCCGCCGCCCCCGGCCGACCTCCCGATCCGCACCACCGGCCCGTCCGCACCGGCGGCCCGTCCGCACCGAGAACGCCCGTACCGACGAACGCCCCGCCCCGGCACCCCCGCACCGCCGACACCGGCCCGCACCGCCGAACGCCCCTGCCGACGAGCGCCCCGCACCGAGAACGCCTGCGCCGAGAACCTCCGTACCGACGACACCGGCCCGGGGCAGGACCGCCGTCCCCGCCCCGGGCCGGTGCCCGTACGCCAGTGCCCCGCTACCTCATCCGGGTGGCCCACTCCTGGACCTTCTGGATCCGCTGCTGGATCTGGCCGGCCGTCGCCTCCGCGCTGGGCGGCCCGCCGCACACCCGCCGCAGCTCGGTGTGGATCACCCCGTGCGGCTTCCCGCTCTGGTGCGTGTACGCCGACACCATCGTGTTGAGCTGCTTGCGCAGCCCCAGCAGCTGCTTGTGCGTGACCACCGGCCGCGCCTCGGCCGGCTTCTCCAGCAGGTCGGCCTCCCCGGCCGGCTTCTGGCGGCTGTGCGCGATCTGCCGGGTCTGCCGCTTCTGGAGCAGCAGCTGCACCTGGTCGGGTTCGAGCAGTCCGGGAATCCCCAGGTAGTCCTGCTCCTCCTCGCTGCCCGGGTGCGCCTGCATGCCGAATTCGGCACCGTCGTACAGCACCCGGTCGAAGACCGCGTCGGATTCGAGGGCCTCGAAGGGCAGCTGCTCCTCGGTCTCCTCGTCCTCCAGCTTCTCGGCGTCGGCGAGGAGCTTGTCCTCCTCCGCGAACGGGTTCTCCTCGTCGCTGCCCTTCTTGGGCTTGTCGAGGGCGTGGTCCCGTTCGACCTCCATCTCGTTGGCGAAGTCGAGCAGCATCGGGATGGTCGGCAGGAAGACCGAGGCCGTCTCGCCGCGCCTGCGCGAGCGTACGAAACGCCCGACGGCCTGGGCGAAGAAGAGCGGCGTGGAGATCGTGGTGGCGTACACGCCCACGGCGAGGCGCGGCACGTCGACGCCCTCCGACACCATGCGCACCGCGACCATCCAGCGGGAGTCGTCCCCGCTGAACTGGTCGATCTTCTTCGACGCGGCCTTCTCGTCGGAGAGGACGACGGTGGCCTTCTCCCCGGTGACCCGCTTCAGGATCTTGGCGTACTCGCGCGCCGATTCCTGGTCGGTGGCGATGACGAGGCCGCCCGCGTCCGGGATGCCCTTGCGCACCTCGGTCAGCCGCCGGTCGGCGGCGGCCAGCACATTGGGGATCCACTCCCCGGTGGGCGCCAGGGCGGTGCGCCATGCCTGTCCGATGGCGTCCTTGGTCATCGGCTCGCCGAGCCGGGCGGCGACCTCGTCACCGGCCTTGGTGCGCCAGCGCATGTTGCCGCTGTAGCTGAGGAAGATCACGGGCCGGACGACGCCGTCGGCGAGCGCGTTGCCGTAGCCGTAGGTGTAGTCGGCCGAGGAGCGCCGGATGCCCTCGTTGTCCTCCTCGTACGCGACGAAGGGGATCGGGTTGGTGTCGGACCGGAACGGCGTTCCGGTGAGCGCGAGCCGCCGGGTGGCCGGGTCGAACGCCTCCTGGCACGCCTCGCCCCAGGACTTGGAGTCACCGGCGTGGTGGATCTCGTCGAGGATCACCAGGGTCTTGCGCTGCTCGCAGCGGTTGCGGTGCAGCATCGGGCGGACGCCGACACCGGCGTAGGTCACCGCGACGCCGTCGTACTCCTTGCTCAACGGACCGGCACTGTAGTCGGGGTCGAGCTTGATGCCTATCCGGGCCGCCGCCTCGGCCCACTGCTTCTTCAGGTGTTCGGTCGGTGCGACGACGGTGACCTGCTGCACGACGTGGTGGTGCAGCAGCCATGAGGCGAGGGTCAGCGCGAAGGTGGTCTTCCCCGCGCCGGGGGTGGCGACCGCGAGGAAGTCGCGCGGCTGCTCCTGGATGTACTTCTCCATGGCGCCCTGCTGCCAGGCTCGCAGCTTGCCGGCCGTGCCCCAGGGGGCTCGGCCGGGGAAGGCGGGTGAGAGGTGGTGGGAGGCGGTAGTAGTCACGGTCTCCGGTTCGGGTCTCTCGGGTACGTGGGGCGCTGTCCGGCCGGGCCGGAACCGGCCCGCACGCGATACGACAACCGGGCCACCCTACCGGGGCGCGGCGCGGAACCCGCCTCGAACTACGCCGCCCCGCACGGAATTGCGATGGCTCTCACACCTCGTCGACGACGAGCTCGCACAGCCCCCGGGAGATGTCCTCCATCTCGTCCGTGTCCCCCGTCGCCACCGCGATGACCAGGCGTTCCGCGGCATCGATGTCCGGACGCAGATCGATCCCGTTCATCGCCAGGAAGGTCACGCACGACAGCCAGGCCGTGCGTTTGTTCCCGTCGAAGAACGGGTGATTGATCGCCAAGGACTGCAGGAGCGCGGCAGCCTTGTCGATCAGGTCCGGGTAGGCCTCCTCTCCGAACATGGCAGCGGACGGGCGGTGCGCCGCCGATTCGAGGAGCCCGGCGTCACGCACGACGACATGCATGTCCGAACAGGCGTACTCGGCAACGACCAGGGCGTCCTCCCAAAACGGCACCAACGGGTGGGGCCGGATTGGTACCGGCTAACGTGCCCGCACCCGGGCCGCCACCCACGCCCCCACCAGCGCCACCCCCGCCATCGGCAGGAAGACCACCGCGAACGCCCCCGGGTGCGAGCCGGAGGCCCCCGCCTCCACCGCCCCGTGCACGGCGCCCACCGCGCCGCCGCCGAGCGCCGCGAAGGCCGCTCCGCCCGCGGCGAGCAGCAGCACGTTCGACAGCCCGTCGGAGATCTGGAGGGCGGCCGAGTTCGCCCCCGCCTCCTCCGGCGCCGACAGCTTCAGCAGCAGCACGCTCGTCGAGGCGATCACCATGCCCATGCCGAAACATCCGAAGGCCCAGGCCACGGCCACGGTCCAGACCGGGACCCGGTCGACCAGCACGGACGGCGCGGCCGCTATCGCCGCGGCGACCAGCACCATGCCGCCCACCATCAGGCGCTCCCGGTACGGTTCCAGGCGCGGCCGGGACTGCACGTACGAACCCAGCGCCCAGGTCCCGCCCCCGGCCGCGAGCGAGAAACCGGCCATCGTGGGGCTGAGCCCGCGCTGGGTCACCAGCATCAGCGGTACGAACGACTCGGCGGCGATGAACGACCCGGCCGCCACCCCGCGCAGCAGCACCACCGCGGGCAGCCCGCGCGCCGCCCGGATCGTTCCCGGGGGCAGCAGTCCGCGCACCGCCGGGACGAGCAGCGCGAAGCCGGCGGCGACCGGCAGCAGCGCGAACCAGTTCCGCTGCTGGCCGGCGTACTGGAGCAGCGCCGCGCCCGCCGAGATCCCGAGCGCGAGCAGGATGCGCCGCCGGTCGTACGGCTCGACGGGTGCCGAGGGGTCGGCCGGACCGGAGGCCCGCCGCCGGATCGCGGGCAGCGCGAGGGCCAGCGGGAACACCACGAGGGCGGGGATGCCGACGAAGACCCAGCGCCACCCCAGGTGCTCGGTGACGCTTCCGGCGGCGAGCGGCCCGACGACGGACGGGATCACCCAGCTCGCGGCGAAGGCGGCCAGGATCGCCGGCTGCAGGCGCTCCGGGTACGCCCGGCTGATCACCACGTACAGCGCCACGATCACCAGGCCGCCGCCGAGCCCCTGGACGGCCCGGCCCGCGACGAAGACCCACATGCTCCCGGCGGTGCCGCAGAGCAGCAGGCCCGCCACGAACGAGCTCATTCCGGCGGCGAGCGGCCCCAGCGGGCCGCGCCGGTCCGCCCACTGGCCGGAGAGCACCATGGCGAAGAGGCTGGTCGTGAAGTACGCCGAGAACGCGTACGCGTACAGCGGGATGCCGTGCAGCTCACGGGCGGCGACCGGCATCGCGGTGCCCACGGCGGTCGCCTCGAAGGCGATCAGGAACACGACGGAGACGATGCCGATGCTGAGTGCCCGGTAGGTCCGCCCGAGCACCCCTTCGGTCCCGGTGGGCGGAGCGGTCTTCGCCATGTCGGCCCGGGAACCCGTACCGGGGGTCGCGGCCGTGTCTATGTGGCTACCGGCGTCGCTGCCGGCGTCTCGGGGGTCCAGGGCACTCATGAGCCCAAGAGTAAGGTG
Source organism: Streptomyces sp. NPDC002669 (assembly GCF_042889165.1). Lineage (NCBI taxonomy): Bacteria > Bacillati > Actinomycetota > Actinomycetes > Kitasatosporales > Streptomycetaceae > Streptomyces > Streptomyces sp. NPDC002669. The sequence goes on from NZ_JBIAQQ010000012.1 coordinate 137,199, forward strand.
CAAGACCCCGGGTGAACCCTGTCGTGAGACGGTCCCCCGGTCCGCCCTTGGTCGTAGGACCGCCCGGCCGATCGTGAACGCCGCATGGCAGTCGTGTTGCGCCCCGCCCCTTTCCCTTGAGCCGCATGAGCACCGGGTCCTACGGTCGGACCACGACGAGAAACACCTGGCCGTGTGCCCGAGTGGTTGAGGGGCTCGACTGCAAATCGAGTTACACCGGTTCGAATCCGGTCACGGCCTCGGAGAAACGCGGAACGGCCGCCCCCATGACTCAGGGGGCGGCCGTTCCGCACGTTCGGGAGCCGGGCCGCCACCCTCGCCCGCTACTGCCGGAGCGGCTGCTTCGGCGTGAGCACGGGCTTCTCGGGGAGCCCGCCATTGTTCTCGCACTGCAACTTCTTTGCCAAGAACAGGGATGCCGCATGCAGCATCGTCAGGCTGACCTCCCTGGGGTCGGACGCCCTCTGCCCACGGTCCTCCGGGCGGCCAAGGCTCCCTTGTATGCGCATCGGACGCGCCTTCGACCCCTTGAACTGAGGACTCACGCACTCGAAGTAGAGGGCAGCGGATTCAGGAGTCGCCTCGGCCTGTTTTCCCATCGCGTAGAGCCGCCCTCCCTCCGGGAGCCGGAAGTCGCCCACGTCCTGCGGCGCATACATGTAGAAGGTGATTCCTGCCCGATCTTTTCTCCCGCCGCCTTCCGGAGTCAGTCGGCACAGGGTGTCGCCCCTGGCCCAGCGGTGGCCGGACTCGTATCCGGTCTTGAGTGCGTCGACGACCTGGTCCAACCTCTTTGGATCGGTCCAGTGGAACGAAGACGTGCCCATGGCGGACTCGACCGTCTTCGCCAGCCGCCCCTTGAACACACCGTGGCACGCCTCCTCCGTCCCGACGTACTCCGGCGTTTCCTCTGCCTCTCCGCACCCGGTCGCCGCCGCGCCGAGGGCCATGACCAACCCGACAACACCCAGCGCCCGCCTCACGCGCACCGCTCCCACAGTTCTCGTCTCCGCACCCCGCCCCGCACCATTCACCGGCTCAGTCATCGGTCTCCGAATCATTGCCCTGCTGGTTCTCACGGTCATTCCCCGTTGCGTACCCGACCCTCATCGATTCCTTCAGGTCCTGACGGAATACGGCATCGACAGAATCCTCATGGCGCTTCAGGAAACCCTCCATGGGCGCCTTCGCCATGGACTCACCGGCCTGGAAAACGCTGGTCTTCTCCTCGCGAGTGAGCTCTTCGACTTCTTTCTTGTGCTCATCCACGGACTTTTCCGAGACGTCTCCGATAAACTGGCCAATGACATGCTCCACGGCACCGACGACCGTGTCGCTTCCCAGCGTGATGAGGGTTGCCGCCGTCCCTGCCGCCGCGATCGGCGGCAGAAAAGCGACCCCGGCAGCGACCCCCACGCCGGCTCCGAACTCGATCCACCCCGACCTCGCCGCCACTGCCTTCTCGTAATCTTCTTGCGCCTTCATGTGCGATGCCACGACCTGATCCGCACGTGACTGGTCGAGCATGCCCTGCACCTCGGCACCCGTGCCGACCACTGCCCGCGCATCACCGGTTTTGATCTCACCCTCCGGCGTCACCTGACGTTCCAGCATGCCGGCGCTGTAGATCTGCTCGGCGCTGGAGACAGTCGCGTAAGCGTCAGGGTGCTGACCCAAGGTGCTCAGGAATTGGCGAGCGGCTCTCATGCCGTTGTCTTTGTCGCCTTCACCGTTCTCACTGGAGAAGTCGAGGTGGCCTTCCGGGTTCTTCCTCGGAGCGAAGACACTGCCGGATTCGTTCCCTTCCAGCGACCAGTTGATGTCGTCGATGTAGCCGGCACCCATGACTCCCAGGCTGTCGGACATCGCTTCCTGCTTCTTGAGCAAGCCCGCGTCCGCACCATACTTCTCCATGACGTCCCGCATGACAGCGGCGTTTCCCGCGTCCCGCACGACGCCGGCATTCGGGCTGTCATACGGATATCCGAGCGTCGCCGCCTCCAACGCGTGCCCGAGCGCGTCCGGCATGTATCCGGATGCCTCCTTCTTGTCTCCGGGGTCCCCCATGTCGATGTCCGGGAAGGACTTCCACTTCTCGTCCCCGAAGAAGTCGAGATAATTCGTGACCGAATAGCCCTCCTTGTCCCTGCCGAGGTCCGCCGTCGCATCCTTGTCGACCGTGCCGTCCTCGTTGTAGGCGGTCGGGTCGTCCGTGAAGAAGTGCTTGGCGGCGTCCGGGCTGTGCCCCAGCGCCTCCAGCATGGCGGTGGTCGGGTCGTAGCCGGCGCCGTTGAGGCCGGAGGGGTTGAACGGGTTCTTGGCCAGACCGTTCATCACGTTGTTCTCGTTGAACCTGAGCGGGTCCTTCTGGTGCAGCTGGGCCACGTGCTCGGCGATCGGGTTGAGGAAATTCGCGTCGTAGTTCCCGTACCGCATGATGCCGCCGAGCAGCTGATAGCCGAACGGTCCTCCGCTGGGGTCGTACCTGCCTGCACCGGGCTCGTACGGCATGACGGAGATGCGCTCCGTACCGAGCTTGCGCAGGGTGGGGCCCCAGTCGGCGGTGAACTCCTTGTCCCGGGAGGCGTTCGCCAGGTTGAGGCCGAGATTCCGCTGGAGGTCCTGGACGTCCTTGAGCCGCTCCTTGTCGAGCTTTCCGTCCTCGTACGTGTCCGTCGAGAGCTGCCCGAAGAACGCGAGCGCCCCCTCCGGCTTGAGCTTCTCGTAGAAACCCTTCGAGAACTCCTCCGATCCGCTGTTGTCCTTCAGCAGCTCGTTGAGGGCCTGGAGCTCCTTGTGCGTGAGATCGCGCCCCTTGGCGGCCAGTCGGGCGGCTCGGGCCGCCTCCTCCTGGTCCGTCTTCGTGTACTTGGGGGCCGCGAAGTCCTTGCGGCCGGTGACGTTGGCTTCGAGGGAGTTCTTGAGGGACACGTCGGTGTCGTTGCAGTTGTCGACGATGAGGTCGACCCTCTTCTGCCACGACTCGACGTTCTTCCTCTCCCGCTGGAGCATCGCGGGGTAGTCGGGATCGTGCCCGGCCGCCGGGGACTCCGCCACCGGGTGCCGCGCGGTGACCTTGCCCTTGTCGTCCACCGTGATACCGGCTGCGGGCCCTTCGTGGTCCCGGATGTCGATCAGGGCGTCCTTGGCCTTCTTGAAGGCCGCGTGCCCCTCTTCGAGGATCGCCTTCACACCCCTGGCCTCGGCTGCGGCGTCCGAGAACTCCTTGGCCGTCTTGGTGACGAACGCCTTGGTGACGCCCGCGTTGAGGCCCTGCCAGTCCGCCTTGTCCGACTTGACCTTCATTCCGTTGGCGGCGTCGTCGGCAAGCCTGTCCAGGTCGCCCGCCATCCTGGCCCAGTCGTCGGCCGCGGCCTTCAGCTTCCCCACCGGGGCGCCGACGATGTCCTCGTACTTCAGCATGCGCGTACTCCCCCGCCTTCTGCTCCTACTTCAGGTACTCCGTGAGCTTGGAGATCGGCGCCAGATCCCCCTCGACCTTCGCTTCGTCCTTCGCGTGCTGGGCCTTGGTGTAATCCAGGTGGTTCGAGATGTGCGCGAGGGAATCCAGCAGCGTCGTCAGCTGGGTCTTCCAGAAATCGTGCACCTTGAGCACCGCCGAACCGCTCGCGAAGTTGCCGTTGGTCAGCGCGGTCGCCGCGTCGAAGGTGGCGGGGCGGGCGCGATCGCCCTCCCTCGACAACCGGGTCCTCAGTTCGTGGGCGTCGTTCCCGATGGCGCCGAGGGAGTCCCGGTTGACCACCAGGTCGGGGGCACCGCTCCCGCCGCCCTCGGCCGGAGCGCTGTTGATCCGCATGGCGCTCCGCCGCGCGGCCGCCTCGTCACGGAGTTCCGCCCACTCCTCGTCGAACGACATGAACTCCCCCGGAATTTTTGTCAGTTGAGCGCCCCGGTCAAGGGGCTCCCGCCTCGGTCACCGTATCGGCCTCCCCTCCGTCGGGGCCGGGCGCGCGGGGGCCACTGTCCGGAATCCGGGGAATTCGATGCGCACATGTCCGAAAAGAAATGCCCGGTGGCGGGGGGGGGGGGGGGGGGGGGGGGGGGGGGGGGGGGGGGGGGCGGGCCGCGCGGGGGGCGGGGCGGCGGGGGGCGGGGGGGGGGGGGGGGGACGGGG
>NZ_JBIAQQ010000012.1:141341-234376 GCF_042889165.1 Streptomyces sp. NPDC002669
CGCGCCGCCCCCGCCGCCCCGCCCCCCCCCCGCCCCCCCCCGCCCGCCCCCCCCGGCCCCCCCCCCCCCCCCCCCCCCCCCCCCCCCCCCCCCCCCCCCCCCCCCCCCACCGGGCTGTCGTCGACGCCTGCCGGATCGAGGACGGTGCTCAGGACCCGGCCGACGCCACCGCGGCCTGGGGGCGGATGGGGAGGCGGTTGATCGGGCGGCCGGTCGCCGCGCGTACGGCTGCCGCCACGGCTGCCGGGGAGGTCACCACGGGGACCGCCGAGGCGGGTTTGGCGCCGAAGGGAGCGACCACGTCGCGTTCCTCGATGAGCTCGACGATGCGGATGTCCGGGGCGTCCAGGGCGGTCGGCAGGGTGTAGCCGGTGAGGTCGGGGTGGCGGATCAGGCCACGCGGGCTGCGGAGGTTCTCGGTGAGGGCCGCGCCGATGCCCTGGGTGACGCCGGCCTCGATGCGGATCGCCAGCTGGGCCGGGTTGAGAACCCGGCCGACGTCCTGGGCGAGGGCCATCTCCACGACCCGCACGGAGCCGATCTCGATGTCGACGTCCACCACCGCGCGGATCGCGCAGAAGGCGAGGCCGACGAAGGCGTCGCCCTGACCGGACTCGTCGAGGGGCTCGGTGGGGTGCGGGCGGCACTGGGCGGTGGCCCAGAGTTCCTTGCCGTCCATGGCTTCCGTGACCGTCGTGGAGAGCACCCCGTCGTACGAGGTGATCTTGCCGTCGGCGATCTGCAGCAGCTCCGTGGACATGCCGAACTTGTGGGCCAGGGGCTGGAGCAGCTGGGTGCGGACCATCTTCGCGGCCCGTTCCACCGCTCCGGCCGAGACCCAGGTGTGACGGCCGTGGGCCGCCGGGCCCGCCGGGGGCTGGTCGGTGTCGACGGAGGCCACATGGACCTCCTCGATGCCCAGGGTCTCCTGGACGACCTGGCGGGCGAGGGTCGAGAAGCCCTGGCCCGTCTCGACCGCGGCGCAGATGACCGTGGCGACGCCGTCGTGGACCCTGACCGTGGCCGTGGAGACCTCGTCGGCCCCCTCCGCGCCGAGCATGTGGACCATGCCGAGCGCGTAGCCGACGCCGCGGCGCACCGCGCCCGGTTCGCCCGCGCCCTCCGGGCCGCCGGGCAGCAGCCAGTCGTCCTCGGGGGTGTCCTTGGGGAGGTCGGGCAGCGGGAAGTCCCGTACGGCGGTGAGGAGTTCGGAGACCGGCGCGGGGCAGGTCACCGTCTGGCCGGTGGGCAGGATGTCGCCGGTGGCCAGGGCGTTGCGCAGCCGCAGTTCGGCCGGGTCGATGCCGAGCCTGGCGGCCAGCTTGTCCATCTGGCCCTCGTACGCCGCGCAGACCTGCATCGCGCCCTCGCCCCGCACATGGCCCGACGGCGGGTTGTTCGTGCGGACCGCCCAGCCCTCGATGAAGGCGTGCGGGACGATGTAGGGGCCGCAGGCGAACGCGACCGCAGCCGCCAGCGACTCGGACGAGGAGTCGGCGTACGGGCCCGCGTCGAGCAGGATCTGCGCCTCGACCTTCACCAACCGGCCCTCGGCGTCCGCGTGGTGGCGGTAGCGCAGCAGGGTCGGATGGCGGTGGGAGTGGCCGAGGAAGGACTCCTCGCGGGTGGCGGTCAGCTTGACGGGGCAGCCGGTGCGCAGCGCGAGCAGCCCGAGCGGCAGCTGGAAGCCGGGGTCCTCGCGGTCGCCGGTCGCTCCGGGCACCCCGGTGACGACGATCTTCACCCGTTCCGGTTCGAGGCCGAAGCAGGCGGCGGCCAGGTCGCGGTCGGTGTGCGGGTCGGTGGAGGCGGTGTAGATCTCCACGCCGCCGTCGGGGCGGGGCACGGCGAGTCCGGCCTCGGCGCCGATCGGGGCCGGGTCCTGGCGGCCGATGCGGTACAGGCCCTCGACGACGACCTCGCCGGTGGCCTCGGGGTCGCCGTAGCGCAGCGGGATGTGGCGGATCAGATTGCCGTCGGGGTGCAGCGGTTCGGCGGCGAAGGACTTCTCCGGGTCGGTGACCGGTTCGAGGACCTCGTACTCGACGGCGATGGCGGCGGCGGCGAGCCGGGCCGTGTCGGGGTGGTCGGCGGCGACCGCGGCGATCGGTTCGCCGTGGTGGCGGACCAGGTCGGAGGCGAAGACCGGACGGTCGACGATCCTGCGCCCGTACGCGCGCTCCCCGGGGATGTCCTCGTGCGTGATGACCGCCCGTACCCCCGGCATCCCGACCGCGGCCGAGGTGTCGACGGACAGGATGCGGGCGTGCGGGTGCGGGGACCGCAGCACGGCCGCCCACAGCAGGCCCTCGGCCCAGAGGTCGGCGGCGTACGGGAAGGTGCCCTCGGTCTTGGCGCGCGCGTCGGCGGGCGGCAGGGAGACGCCCAGGCCGAGCACGGGCGGCTCGGCCTCGGGGCCCTCGAATCCCGGGGTGGTGATCCGGGCGCCGGTCGCGTTGGCAGTGGTGGTCGCGTCGTTGCTCACGCCATGCCTCCGTCCTGCGAGTGCGGCCGGGCGTCACCGGGGGCGCCCTGGGGCACGTCCGGTACGGGTCCGGGATGCGGTGAGCCGGCGTGGGGGTCCCACACCTCTTCGGTGCCGGGGGCCGCCTGGGGCGGGACGCGGTTCTCGTCGGCCTCCGGGAACGGGGAGTCCGGCGTGGCGGGGTCGGCGGCGGCCTCGCGGCCCGCGATGACCTCGTTCACCGCGTCGAGGACGCCCCGGTAGCCGGAGCAGCGGCAGAGGTTGCCGCAGAGCGCCTTGCGCGTCTCCAGTTCGCTGGGGGCGTGGTTGCCCTCCAGCAGGTCGTGGACGGTCATCGCCATGCCCGGGATGCAGAAGCCGCACTGGACGGCCCCGCACTTGGCGAGGGCGCGCTGGACGTCGGACGGTTCGCCGTCCACGGCCAGGCCCTCGACCGTACGGACCTCGCTGCCGGCCGTGGTCGCCGCGGGGACCAGGCAGGAGGCGACGAGCCGGCCGTCCACCTGGACGTTGCACGCGCCGCACTCGCCCTGCGAGCAGCCGTCCTTGGCACCGGCGAGGCCGAGGCGCTCGCGGAGCACGTAGAGGAGCGACTCGCCGATCCAGGCGTCGGTGACGGGGCGGTCGGTGCCGTTCACGCTCAGGACGTACGAAATGGCGGGGCGTTCGTCGGGTACGCCGAGGGGCGGGGGCTCGACGAGTCCTGCGGGGGCCGTGGAGTCCGTGGCATCGGCGGGCTCGGTGGGGTCCGTGGGCTCGGGCTCAGCGGTCCCGGTGGCTTCGTCGGTCGCGGGCTCCGCCGACTCCGCGGTCTCTGCGGGCTCCACGGCCTCTGCGGCCCCGGGTCCGGGCTCCGGGTCCGGTTCCGCCTCGGGCTCGGGAGCATCGGTGGCTTCGGTGACCTCGGGGGTCCGTGCCTGCGGTGTCGGTTCGGCCTCGTCGACCGGGGGCGCGGGCTCGGGGGCGTGCGGGGCCTCGGGGACGGCTTCGGAGACCGCCTCGGACGGCTCGTCGCCGGGGCCGGCCTCCGCCGGGTGTCCTTCCGGGGCGGCGGCGGGGGCGGGAGCCGCGTCGGAGGGCGTCTCCCGCACGGGGTCCATGCCCGCGGGCTCCGCGCCCGGGGCGGGGGCCTCCTCGGCGGCGGGCGCTTCCTGCGCCGCTTCCGGGAACGGCGCCGTGCCGGAGGCCCGCAGGGCGTCCTCGTACGTGATGGATGACGTCACCGGCTCCGTCGGAGGCGTCGCCACAGGCACGACGGACTCGGCGGGGGCGGCGGGCGGCATCGCGGTGGACGTCGGCGCGAATTCCGCGCTCGGCGCGTGCTCCGGCTCGACGCCCGCCTCGGGCGCCGGTCCCGCCACGGGCTCGGCTCCCGGTCCGGGCGCGGGCTCCGGTACCGGCTGCTGCGTCGCCCACGGGGCGGGCGCGCCGCCCGGCAGCGTGGCCGGCGGGGTCCGGTCGCCGTACCACTGGGCGGCCAGGGCCGAGGCCGCGAACTCGCCGGACTCCTCCGGGAGGTCGCCCTCGGCGACCGGGATCGTCCACTGTCCCGTGTGACCGCTGGGGCCGCCGTGACCGGACTGTCCGTCGTGACCGCCGTGACCGGGCCGGTTGTCGTGCTCGACGTGACCGAACTGGTCGGTGTGACCCGTGTGGCCCATCTGCTCTGCGTGGCCCGTGTGACCCGTGTGGTCGTACTGACCACCGTGCTCCGTGTGGCCGAACTGCTCCGTGTGACCACCGTGCTCGACGTGACCACCGTGGCCACCCTGCTCACCGTGACCGCCGTGCTCGACGTGCCCCGTGGGGATGCCGTACTCGGTGGACTCGGTGAAGTTCCACTGGCCCGTCGCCACCGGCTCCGGGTACTGCCCGTGCGGCAGCCCCGTCTGCCCGGCCTGTCCCGCCTGCCCGGTCAGGTGGTCCTGCTCGGCGTACGGGGCGGGTCCGGTCTCCGTGATCCGCGGGATCCGCTGGGTCTCCTGGAACTGCGGGTACCCGTACCCGTACGGCGACTGCTGCTGGTTCGGGTCCGGCCAGTGCACCGCCTCGGGCGCCTGCTGCTCCGGCGCCGCCGCGGGCTCCTGTCCGTCCGGCGTCCGCGCGACCCAGTTGTCCGTGGACGCCGGGTCGAACCCGGCCGCGGGCGTCAGCGGCAGGATCATCGGCGGCACGAAGCCCTGGCCCGGCGCGGCCAGCGGGACGTTCGCCAGGTCCTCCGGCGGCAGGTGGACGAAGGCGGTCGCGCCGTCGTCGTACTCCCCGCCCTGCGGCGTCGGCTGCCAGCCCCCGTACTGCAGCGATTCCTGCTGTCCGTGCTGATCATGCCGATCGTGCTGCCCGTGCTGATCGTTGTGGTCCTCGTTGCTCACGACAGTGCCCTCCCCAGCGCGCGTCGGGCGAGCGCGGCGACGGTGCGCCGCAGGTGCAGTACGGCCGGGGGCAGCGGCGGCGCCTCTCCCCCGTCGGCGGGCGGTTCCTGGTCCGGGACGCAGGCCGCGGCGACGTACTCGCCGAAGGCGGCCAGCGCGTCGGGGGCCAGGCCCCGCTCCCCGTCCCAGTCGATCAGCGAGGCGATCCAGCGCTCGGCCTCCAGCGGCCGCAGCGGCATCGGCGCGATGGCGCCGACCGCGCAGCGCACCCCGCGCCGGGCCGGGTCGAGGACTATCGCGACGGACGCGGTGGCGCGGCCGGGGCCGGTGCGGCCGGTGGCCTTCAGGAAGACCTGCGGGGCGTGCAGGAGCGGCACCCGGACGAAGCCGATCAGCTCGGCGGGTTCGAGCATGGCGCGGCCGGCCAGCAGGTGCGAGACCGGGATCTCGCGGCGGGCGCCGCCCGGCCCCGCGACGACCAGTTCGGCCTCCAGGGCGGCGAGCACCGGCAGGGAGTCACCGGTCGGGGCGGCGGTGGCGATGTTGCCGCCGAGCGTCCCGGCGTTGCGGATCTGGGGCGGGCCCGCGGCTCGGGCCGCCGCGGCCAGGGCCGGGATGAGGGCGGCGAAGTCGGGCCGTCCCATGCGCGCGTGGGTGAGGCCGGCGCCGAGCAGGGCGTGGCCGTCCTGGTAGTGCCAGCCGCGCAGCTCGCTGATCCGGCCGAGGCCGACCAGTCCCGAGGGGCGCAGCAGCCCCTTGTTGACGGCTGCCATCAGGTCCGTTCCGCCCGCCACGGGGACGGCGGCGGGCATGGCGCCGAGCGCCGCCACGGCCTCGTCGAGCGAGGCCGGCAGCGTCACGGACTGCGTCGCCTGCGGTGCGTGCGTGGTCAACCCAGCTGCCCCTTCCCGGTGTCCGGTCGTCCGGCTGTTTCGCCGTACGGTACGTGCTCAAAGCCCGGACGTGGCAACTCTGGCACATCTTCGGATCGGACCGACGCGAGGGTCCGCGAAGGACGTGTTCGTACCAGGTCGCGCAAATGCTTCCGGTTTTGACCGCTTCGGCACGGAGTGCGAATCGCTGCCCTTCAGGATGGCTTGTACCGGTTGTTCTGTTCCGGTGGTTCCCTGTGAGCGGGGCGAGTTCCGGACAAAAAACGACGGCCGGGGGGGGGCCCCCCCGGGGGGGGGGCCCCGCCGGGGGCCCGCGCGGCCGGGGGCAACCCACGGGGGGGGGGGGCCCCCCCCCCCCGCGCCCCCCCCCCCCCCCCCCCCCCCCCCCCCCCCCCCCCCCCCCCCCCCCCCGGCCGGGTACCGGATGCGACCGGGATCACACGTTCGGGGGCGGACCCTCCAACGGGCGTCCCAGGACGCCGGGGCGCTGCTGGCGGGGCAGCGGGCCGCCCGGCGGCCGGTAGTCGACGCCCAGGGCGTCGAGCCGGGCGTAGTGCGCGGTCATCCGGCGTTCGAAGCCGGCGTGGTCGCGTTCGGCGGAGGGCGGCAGCGGCGACCAGGCGACCTCCGCGAACGCCGCGAGGCGCGGGAAGACCTGGTAGTCGACGCGGGCCCGGTTCTGCATCACCTCGGTCCACACGTTGGCCTGGGTGCCGAGGATGTGACGGGCCGCCTCCTCGGAGAGGCCCGGCGGCACGGGCTCGAAGCGGTAGACGTCCTCCAGGGTGCGGACGAAGCCGATGGGCATCGGCTCGTCGGGGCCGCCGTCCTGGCGGTGGTCCAGGTAGACGTGCTGCTCGGGGCACATGACGACGTCGTGGCCGGCCTCGGCGGCGGCGATGCCGCCGCCGTAGCCGCGCCAGGAGGAGACGGCCGCGCCCGCCGGGAGGCCGCCCTCCAGGATCTCGTCCCAGCCGATGAGGCGGCGTCCGCGCGCGGTGAGCCAGGTGTCGAAGTGCCGGATGATCCAGGACTGGAGCTCGTCCTCGTTGGCCAGGCCGAACTCCTCGATCCGGGCCTGGGCGGTCGGGGACTCCTTCCACTGCTCCTTGCGGCACTCGTCGCCGCCGATGTGGATGAACGGCGAGGTGGCGGCGGGGAAGAGGTCGAGCACCTCTTCGAGGACGCCCTCGAAGAAGCGCAGGGTGGTGTCGGTGGGGGCGAGCACGTTGGCGTTGATGCCCCAGGTGTCCCAGACGGTCAGGGCAGTGGTGTCGACGACATCGGCGTTGCCCAGTTCGGGGTAGGCGGCGATGGCGGCCTGCGAGTGGCCGGGAATGTCGATCTCGGGGACGACCCGGATGTGCCGCTCGGCGGCGTACGCGACGATCTCCCGGATGTCGTCCTGCGTGTAGAAGCCGCCGTGCGGGGTCTCGTCCCACAGCTCCGACGCCCGGTGGCCGTGCTTGGTGCGGGACCGCCAGGAGCCGACCTCGGTGAGCCGGGGGTGGCGCTTGATCTCGATGCGCCAGCCCTGGTCGTCGGTCAGATGGAAGTGGAAGACGTTCAGTTTGTGCGCCGCGAGGAGGTCGAGGTAGCGCAGCACGTCGTCCTTGGGCAGGAAGTGCCGTGCCACGTCGAGCATCATGCCGCGCCAGCCGAAGCGGGGGTGGTCCTCGATGTCCGCGGCGGGGACGGCGGGGCGCGCGCCGGGGTTGACGGGCGCACGGCGGAAGGCTTCCGGTCCCAGGAGCTGACGGAGGGTCTGGGCGCCCCAGAAGACGCCCGCGGGACCGCCGCCGGTGATCTCGACGCGCTGCCCGGTCCCGGTGGTCAGCCGGTAGCCCTCGGGTTCCAGAGCCGGGTCGATGGCCAGCCGGACGGTGTTCGTGGCGTCCTCGCCGCCGGGGGCGAGCGGCAGGCCGAAGGCGGCGCCGAGGGTGGTGCGCAGCCAGCGTTCGGTGCTCCGGGTGCCGGGGGCCGCGGTGATGGTGGTGGCCTGGTCGAACAGGAAGCCGCACCGCCCGTCGTCACCGGTGCGCACGGGTGCCGGGATCAGGTCCATGTCCATGGCGTCAGTCCTTTACCGCTCCGCCGAGCCCCGAGACCAGGCGGCGCTGTACGAGTACGAAGAAGACCAGCACGGGAACGGTCATCACCGTCGAGGCGGCCATGATCCCTCCCCAGTCGTTCTCATCGGGTTTGAAGAAGACCAGCAGCGCCATCGGGAGCGTCGACTGGGAGGTGTCGCTGATGATGAACGACTTCGCGAACAGGAAGTCGTTCCAGGTGGAGATGAACGAGAAGACGCTGGTGGCCACGAGGCCGGGGAAGACCAGCGGGAAGAGGATCTGCCACAGGAAGCGGGTGCGGCTCGCGCCGTCGATGTACGCGGCCTCCTCCAGCGCCTCGGGCACCGCCTTGACGAAGCCGCGCAGCATCCAGATCGCGAACGGCAGCGAGAGGGCGAGGTGCGGCAGGATCAGCGAGCCGAGGGTGTTCAGCTGGCCGAAGTCCCGCATCAGGAAGAACAGCGGGATGGCCAGGGCCTCGACCGGCACCATCTGTGCGATCAGGAACATGATCAGCAGCGTGGTGCGGAAGCGGAACCTGAACCGGGTCACGGCCGTCGCCGCCAGGAAGGCGACCAGTGCGGAGACCAGGACGACGGTGCCGGCGACGATCAGGCTGTTGAGGAAGTAGCGGCCGAAGTCGTTCTGTTCGAAGACCCGGCGGAACGAGTCCAGGGACGGCGACAGCGTCCAGGGGCGGGCGTCGGTGGACTGGATCTCGCCTGCCGGTTTGAAGGCGGAGAGCACCATCCAGTAGAGCGGGAAGGCGACCGCGGCGGCGATCAGCAGGGCCGCTGCCTCGGCGGCCAGTCGGCCGGGCCTGCGGATGCGCAGTGCGTTCCGTGCGTTCACAGTTCCTCCCCCTGACGCCGCACCAGACGCAGATGGACGAGCGTGACGACCAGCAGGATCAGCAGCATCACGACGCCGATCGCCGAGCCGAGGCTGTACTGCGAGGACGCGAACGCCTTCTGGTAGGCGTAGACGTTGAGCACCAGGTTCTGTCCCGCGATGCCGCCGCCGTTGGTCATGACGTAGATCTGGGTGAAGACCTTGAAGTCCCAGATGATCGACTGGATCGTGACGACGACGAGGATCGGCCGCAGCATCGGGGCCATGACCGAGCGCCAGATCCGCCACTGCGAGGCGCCGTCCAGGGCCGCCGCCTCCAGCACCTCGCCGGGGATGGCCCGGATGCCCGCGTACACGGTCACCATCACGAACGGGAACGAGCACCACAGGACTTCCAGGAGCACCAGGGCGAAGGCGCTGTAGCGCCCGTACGTCCAGGAGAAGTCGCCGAGTCCCAGGACCCGGTTGACCGGGCCGAAGTCGGGGTCGAAGAGGAACACCCAGACGGTGGAACCGGTGATCGCGGGGGTCGCCCAGGCGCCGAGCGCGGCCAGCATCAGGGCGAGCCGCGGCACGGCCCGGATCCGGGTCAGCAGGACGGCGAGCGCGCAGCCGACCAGCAGGGTGGCCAGGACGCAGGCGGCGGCGAAGACCACGGTCGCCAGGAGCACCTGCCAGAACTGGCCGTCGCCGAAGAGGGTCGCGTAGTTGCCGAATCCCCGGAAGGTGGTCGGTTCGCCGCCGCTGACCTGGGCCTGGGTGTACTCCAGGAAGGAGATCAGGCCGAGCTGGTAGATCGGGTAGACGAGCAGTCCGCCGAGGAGGACGAGGGCGGGCAGGAGGTAGAGCCAGGGGGTCCAGCCGGAGCGGCGCGTGGACGGGGCCGGGCGCCGCCGGGGCGGGCGGGGGGAGGTGCCGCCCGCCCCGGACGCGCCGGGTGCCTTGTACGTCGTGGTGTTCGCGGTCATGGTCAGCCCGCGTCGGCGAACGCGGCGTCCATCTTCTTCGCCGCGTCGTCCGCGGCCTTCGCCACGTCCTTGCGGCCGCTGACGACCTCCTGGAACATCGTCGGCAGGACCAGCGAGGCGTCGATCTGGCCCCAGCCCGGCGAGGCCGGGACGAACTTGGCGCCCGCGCCGAGCGTCTCGACGAACGGCTCGACGAACGGCTCCTTCTTCGCGGCGGCGGCCCGCACGTCCGTGTACGTCGGCAGGAAGCCCATCGCGTCGAACATCTTCGCCTGGGTCCGCTTGCCGGTGAGGGACTTCATCAGGTCCACGGCCAGGGTGCGGTGCGAACTGCTCTTCAGCACGCCGATGTTGTTCCCGCCCGCGAACGCCGGGGCTATGGAGTCCTTCGCCACGCCCGGCAGCGGGACGACCGCGTACTTGCCCTTCACCGCGCCCGCCTCGACGGCCGCGTGACTGAAGTCGCCGCCGATCGCCATGGCGGCCTTGCCGGAGGCGAAGGCGGTGACGGTCGCGTTGCCGCCCATGGAGGCGCACTTGGCGGCCGGGCAGTTGTCGTCGCCGAAGAGCGAGGTGTACGCCTCGATGCCCTTGCGGGCCTTGTCGCCGTTGATGGCCGAGGTGTACGTACCGCCCTTCTCGTCGGCGAGTTCGCCGCCGTGGGCCCAGATGAACGGCATCGCGCCGTAGGTGTACGCGCCGCCGACCGCCAGTCCGTACAGGTCGGGCTTCTTCTGGTGGATCTTCTTCGCGGTGGAGATCAGTTCGGCCTGCGACTTCGGGGCCTCGATGCCCAGTTCGCCGAAGACGTCGGTGCGGTAGTACAGCGCGCGGACGCCGACGAAGAGCGGCGCCCCGTAGACCTTGCCGCCGACCGTCACGGACTGCCGGGCGGTCGGGTCGGTGTCCTTCGCCTCGTCCCAGGCGGCGAACTCGGCGCTCACGTCGGCGAGACCGCCGTCCTTGACGTATCCGGCGGTGTCGGTGTTCCCGTACTCGATGAGGTCCGGGGCGCTCCCGGGGTCGTTGAACGCCGCCTTGATGCGCTGCGCGCGGGTGTCGACCGGGATGTACTCGACCTCCACCTCCGCGCCCTCGTGGGACTTCTCGAACTCGGCGACCGCCGCGTCGACGACCTGTTCCTTGGGCTTGTTGCCGACCTCCTGGAACAGCCAGACCCGCAGCGTGCCGGTCTTCTCGTCCCCCTCGGCCGCGGTGTCGGAGGTCTGCGGCGCGCAGGCGGTGGCGGTGAGCCCCGCCAGCACAAGCGCCGCAACCGGAGCGGCAATTCGGGCAGAAAGCTTCATATCGGAACCCCTACCGACAAGCATTGCAACATGCGCAACGCGCGTTTCGTTCTGCACAACTGGCAGGAGAGTAGGTGCGCGTGCGGACGCCGACAAGTGGTCTCAACCACTCTGTGACCCGTGGGAGCAGCCCGTGCAACGCGAAGGGCCCCCGGGGCACGCGTCGAAACGCGTGCCCCGGGGGCCCGGAGCGATGCCGCCGGAGGGCTCGGGACTACTTCTTGTCCTTGCCGCCCTTGTCCTTGTCGCCACCGGCGCCCATGGACTCGTAGATCTCCTTGCACATCGGGCAGACCGGGTACTTCTTGGGGTCGCGCCCCGGTACCCAGACCTTGCCGCACAGTGCGACCACGGGGGTGCCCTCCAGGGCACTCGCCATGATCTTGTCCTTCTGGACGTAATGGGCGAAGCGCTCGTGGTCGCCGTCGCCGTTCGACACCTGTGGTGTCGGCTCCACGAGGGTGCCGGTTCCTGCCCCGCGCTCGGGCTCAAGAGTGCTCATAACCGCCAAGGGTACTGGGAGCCCGGAGCTTCGGAGCGCCCGGCGGGAAGCGCGGGCGTGGGAGCACGCCCCCGTCCCGCGCCGCGGCGGGGCCCGCCGCCCGCGCCCTCAGTTGAGCGAGGGGTCGTCGGGGTACGTGGCGATCATCGCCAGTTCGCTGCGCTGGCGGCGCAGGACCGCGCGCCAGAGGTGCTCGGGCCGCGGGGACGAGACGTCGCCGGGCTCGGACTCGACCACGTACCAGGCACCCTCGGACAGTTCCGTCTCCAGCTGCCCGGGGCCCCAGCCGGCGTACCCGGCGAAGATCCGCAGCGAACCGAGCGCGGCGGCCAGCAGTTCCGGGGGCGCCTCCAGGTCCACCAGCCCGATCGCCCCGTACACCCGGCGCCAGCCGAGCGGGCCCTCGTCGCCGGGGATGACGGCCACCCCGAGCGCCGAGTCGAGGGAGACCGGTCCGCCCTGGAAGACGACGTCCGGCTCCCCGGCCAGACCGGCCCAGGGCATGAGGATGTCGCGGACGCCGACCGGGGTCGGGCGGTTCAGGACCACGCCGAGCGAGCCCTCCTCGTCGTGGTCGAGGAGCAGCACCACCGCACGGTCGAAATTCGGATCCGCGAGCGCGGGTGTGGCCACGAGCAGTCGCCCTGTGAGCGAGGACACCTCGGTCATGGCAGAAATGATCCCGCATCTTCGCTTCCCACGGGGGCCAAGTGGGCCACCCGCCCCCCGAACGGGCCGCCGCGCAGCTCAGGGCGCACGGATGCACGGGGAGCGCGCATTCCGGGAAGCCATACGGACGGTAACCCTCCGCAAGACCTGGGGAGCAGAGCGTGTTGTGGCGGATTCATGACGTTCGTACACCCCCCGTTCCCTTACGGAGTGGGGGCGGTCGGCCATTACTCTTTCGTTTGGCCCCCTGCCCGACCACTCCGGAACGCGAGATTCATGACCGGCACAGACGATGTCCTGCTTGTCCACGGCGGAACCCCGCTGGAGGGCGAGATCCGCGTCAGAGGCGCCAAGAACCTGGTGCCGAAGGCGATGGTCGCCGCGCTGCTCGGCAGCGGGCCCAGCCGGCTGCGCAACGTGCCCGACATCCGCGACGTGCGGGTGGTGCGCGGGCTGTTGCAGCTGCACGGCGTGACGGTCCGGCCCGGTGACGAACCGGGTGAGCTGATCCTGGACCCGACCCACGTGGAGAGCGCCAACGTCGCCGACATCGACGCCCACGCGGGCTCCTCGCGCATCCCGATCCTCTTCTGCGGCCCGCTGCTGCACCGGCTGGGCCACGCGTTCATCCCGGGGCTCGGCGGCTGCGACATCGGCGGCCGGCCGATCGACTTCCACTTCGACGTGCTGCGGCAGTTCGGCGCGACCATCGAGAAGCGGGCGGACGGCCAGTATCTGGAGGCCCCGCAGCGGCTGCGCGGCACGAAGATCCGGCTGCCGTACCCGTCGGTGGGCTCCACCGAGCAGGTGCTGCTGACGGCGGTGCTCGCCGAGGGCGTCACCGAGCTGTCCAACGCGGCCGTGGAGCCGGAGATCGAGGACCTCATCTGCGTGCTGCAGAAGATGGGCGCGATCATCTCCATGGACACCGACCGGACGATCCGGATCACGGGTGTCGACCGGCTGGACGGTTACACGCACCGGGCGCTCCCGGACCGGCTGGAGGCGGCCTCCTGGGCGTCCGCGGCGCTGGCCACCGAGGGCAACATCTACGTGCGGGGCGCGCAGCAGCGCTCGATGATGACCTTCCTGAACACCTTCCGCAAGGTCGGCGGCGCGTTCGAGATCGACGACGAGGGCATCCGCTTCTGGCACCCGGGCGGCGCGCTGAACGCCATCGCCCTGGAGACGGACGTGCACCCCGGCTTCCAGACCGACTGGCAGCAGCCGCTGGTGGTGGCGCTGACGCAGGCATCGGGGCTGTCCATCGTCCACGAGACGGTGTACGAGTCCCGGCTCGGCTTCACCTCCGCGCTCAACCAGATGGGCGCGCACATCCAGCTCTACCGGGAGTGCCTGGGCGGCTCCGACTGCCGCTTCGGGCAGCGCAACTTCCTCCACTCCGCGGTCGTGTCCGGGCCGACCCGGCTCCAGGGCGCGGATCTGGTCATCCCCGACCTGCGCGGCGGTTTCTCGTACCTGATCGCGGCGCTGGCGGCGCAGGGCACCTCGCGGGTGCACGGCATCGACCTGATCAACCGCGGCTACGAGAACTTCATGGAGAAGCTGGAGAAGCTCGGCGCGAAGGTGGAGCTGCCGAACGGCTCGCCGCTGGTCTGAGGCCGGACGCGGTCGCCGAAGGGCTGCCGACGGGGGTTCGGGGCATGTGCCCCGGGCCCCCGTCCTGCGTTTCCCGGGCCGCCGTTCCGCGCCTTCGGACCGCTGTTCCGGGACGCCGGGCGCCGGGCCGGGGCGGGGCTGTCCGGGTGCCGGGCTTCGCAGGGGCACAGAACGGGGCCCTGGCGGCCGGTACACCGGAGGGCGGTCACCCTGGATGGGTGACCGCCCTCCGTCGCGCCTGTGGGGCTGTGGGACTTACTTGCCCTTGGCGGCTTCCTTGAGCTTGGAGCCCGCGGAGACCTTCACGCTGTAGCCGGCCGGGATGTTGATCGGGTCGCCGGTCTGCGGGTTACGAGCGGTGCGAGCGGCACGGTGGGTGCGCTCGAAGGTCAGGAAGCCGGGGATGGTGACCTTCTCGTCGCCCTTGGCGACGACCTCACCGACGGTCTCGGCGAGCGCGGCCAGCACGGCGTCGGCGTCCTTGCGAGTCACCTCGGCGCGGTCGGCCAGGGCGGCCACCAGCTCACTGCGGTTCATGTTGTTACTCCCGTGTTCTTCTTGCCTGTGAGGCGTGAGATCGAAGCCGATGCTGCCAGGGCCCTCGGACAGTCCCCGGACCCGGGTCTGTCGTCAGACCCTCGCGCCCGATTACGCATCCTGCCCCCACCTGCGGCGGTAACGCCAATCCGGCACCCCTCGGAGTCACACGAAAAGCGCCACCGCCTCGTCGTGGTGACGTTCCGTCGACTCCCCGGAAGCGGTCCGCAGCGGATGCGGGGCTCGACGGGACGCGCCGCCCGCCCACCCTAAAGGGGCGTTTGGGGCATCGTGCCCCGCGACGCGCCGACGTGCGGCCACGGGGACGTGGCCCATGCCACAGGGCCCCGAAGGGCCCCGCGGCGAACGCTGTGACATGGACCTCAGCCGGGACCCGGCCGAGGAGCCACCAGGACCGGCCGGGGCCCTCGGGCACCCGGGCGCCGGGACCTCAGCCGCGGTTCCCCTGCGCGGCGGCGGAGCTGCCGACCGCCCTCGCCGCGTCCCGGACGGCACCGGCGACCGCGCCCGCGACCCGGTCGTTGAAGACCGACGGGATGATGTAGTTCGCGTTCAGCTCGTCCTCGGCGACCACGTCGGCGAGGGCGCCCGCGGCGGCGAGCATCATCTCCGTGTTGACGGTGCGGGACTGGGCGTCCAGCAGGCCGCGGAAGACGCCGGGGAAGACCAGCACGTTGTTGATCTGGTTCGGGAAGTCGGAGCGGCCGGTGGCGACAACCGCCGCCGTCTGGCGGGCGATTGCCGGGTCCACCTCGGGGTCCGGGTTCGCGAGCGCGAACACGATCGCGCCCTCGGCCATGGCGGCGACGTCGACGCCGTCCAGCACGTTCGGGGCGGAGACGCCGATGAAGACATCGGCACCGACGACGGCCTCCTTGAGGGTGCCGGTGACGGACTCCGGGTTGGTGTTGTCGGCGATCCAGCGCAGCGGCGAGTCGGCGTCGGCGGAGACCAGGTCCTCGCGTCCGGCGTGCACCACCCCGTGGATGTCGGCGACGACGG
The DNA here is from genome assembly GCF_042889165.1 of Streptomyces sp. NPDC002669. Lineage (NCBI taxonomy): Bacteria > Bacillati > Actinomycetota > Actinomycetes > Kitasatosporales > Streptomycetaceae > Streptomyces > Streptomyces sp. NPDC002669. The sequence continues at coordinate 156,642 of NZ_JBIAQQ010000012.1, forward strand.
CGTGCTTGACGCCGGCCGCGAGGAGCAGCTTCAGGATGGCCGTACCGGCCGCCCCGGCGCCGGACATGACGACCCGTACGTCCCCGATCCCCTTGCCCACCACGCGCAGCGCGTTGGTCAGCGCGGCCAGGACGACGATCGCGGTGCCGTGCTGGTCGTCGTGGAAGACCGGGATGTCCAGGGCCTCGCGCAGCCGGGCCTCGATCTCGAAGCAGCGGGGGGCGGAGATGTCCTCCAGGTTGATGCCCGCGAAGCCGGGGGCGATCGCCTTGACGATCTCGACGATGGCGTCGGTGTCCTGGGTGTCCAGGCAGATCGGCCAGGCGTCGATGCCGGCGAACCGCTTGAAGAGGGCGGCCTTGCCCTCCATCACGGGCAGCGCGGCCTTCGGGCCGATGTTGCCGAGCCCCAGCACGGCCGAGCCGTCCGTCACGACTGCGACGGAGTTGCGCTTGATGGTGAGGCGGCGGGCGTCCTCGGGGTTCTCGGCGATCGCCATGCACACCCGGGCCACACCCGGGGTGTAGATCATCGAGAGGTCGTCACGGTTGCGGATGGGGTGCTTGGACGCCATCTCGATCTTGCCGCCGAGGTGCATCAGGAACGTACGGTCGGAGACCTTGCCCAGGACGACGCCCTCGATGCCGCGCAGCCCCTCGACGATCTCGTCGGCGTGCGAGGTGGAGGTGGCCGCGATGGTGACGTCGATGCGCAGCTTCTCGTGGCCGGAGGCGGTCACGTCGAGGCCGGTGACCGAACCGCCGGAGGACTCCACGGCCGTGGTGAGCTGGGAGACCGCTGTACCGCTCGCGGGCACCTCCAGCCTGACCGTCATCGAGTACGAGACGCTGGGCGCCGTTGCCATGGCCGAGTCCTTCGCTTTCCTTAGCTTCATTGCCGCGCGGCCGGGGCACTCGCTCCGGACACGCTCCCCGATCGTCGCACCTACCGGCTGGTAGCCGGTAATGACTGCCACTCTTCGGAAAGTTTTTTCCACCATACGAGAAAAGGTGGCCCCAGTGGAAGACCCGTCCCGGCGGAAGGCCCGAGGCCGCTCCCGGCCCGGGAGCGGCCCTGGCCCGGGAGCGGCCCGGTGGGGCACGGGCCCGTAAACCAGAACAGACCCGCGCCACCGGAAGGTGACGCGGGTCTGTTCCATTGAGTTGAGCGGCACCGACCCGCCATGCTCGCCTCGCGGCAAGTGGTCGCTCGTAGCGACGAAGGTTGGGCCCGGGGGCTTGGATCGAGCCGGTGCCGACACCAGGCTAACAAAGACCCCGAAGAAGTGATTCCCGCAGTGCGGGTTGACTGCAAAAACAATCCTGCACATGGGCCCGCGCCGTGGACCGGCCGTACGGACCGGCCACGTGGACCCGCCGTACGGACCGGCCGTACGGACCGGCCGTACGGACCGGCCACGCGGACCGGCCCGCGGGTGTCAGTCCCTCAGCAGGTCGGGTACGCCGTTCTCGTCGGGCAGGTCCCGCTCCCCCGAGACCACCGTGAGCTGCTGCGTCGCCCGGGTGAGCGCCACGTACAGCACCCGCAGGCCGGCCGGGGACTCGTCGGCGATCTCCGCGGGCGAGACGACCACCGTGGCGTCGTACTCCAGTCCCTTCGCCTCCAGGCTGCCCAGCGCCACCACCCGTTCGCCGAGCTCGGCCAGCCACTCCCGGGCCCGGCCCCGGCGGTTCATCGCCACGACCACGCCCACTGTGCCGTCCACCTCGTCCAGCAGCCGCCGGGCCTCCTCGCGCACCGTGGCGGCCAGGTCCCCGTCCCGCACGGTCTCGAAGCGCGGCCGTACGCCGGTGGAGCGGACCGCGGCCGGTGACGCCGCCCCGGGCATCGCGAGCGCCAGGACCTTGGCGGCCAGCTCGGCGATCTCCGCCGGGTTGCGGTAGTTGACCGTGAGGGTGAAGCGGCGGCGCGGCCGGTTGCCGAGGGCCTCGTCGCGGGCCCGGGCGGCCTCGTCCGGGTCGGACCAGGAGGACTGGGCCGGGTCGCCGACGATCGTCCAGGTGGCGTGCCGGCCGCGGCGGCCGACCATGCGCCACTGCATGGGCGTGAGGTCCTGCGCCTCGTCGACGATGACGTGCGCGTACTCGGTGCGCTCCGCCGCCAGCCGTTCGGCCCGCTCGCGCTGGGTCTCCTCGCGTTGCGGCATCAGCTCCTCCAGGCCGGTGAGCTGGTCCAGCGGGTCGAACTCGCGCTTCTTCCTCGGCCGGGCGGGGGTGCCCAGCAGCGTCTGGAGCTCGTCGAGGATCGCCACGTCGTGCACGGAGAGCGGGCCGTCGCCCGCCTCGTCGAGCCGCTTCAGGGAGCGGGCCAGGCGCCGCACCTCGCCCTGGTTGAGCACCCGGCGCGCCCAGCGGCCGAGCCGCTTCTCGTCGGCCATCGCGGCGAGCACCCCGCGCGGGGTGAGTTCGGGCCACCAGGCGTTCAGGAAGTCGAGGAAGGGCGTCTCGGTGGACACGTCCTCGTCGAAGGAGGAACGCAGTTCGGCGGCAAGTTCGGGGTCGGTGTAGCGGCCGCGGCCCGAGGACTTGTTCCACAGGGCGTCCAGGAGCATCCTGCGGGCGCGCGGGCGCAGCAGGTTGACGGGGGCGGTGCCGCCGAGGACGGACTGCCGGATGCGGCGCAGCTCGTCGGCCTCCAGCTCGATGCGGGCGCCGAACGCGACGACGCGCAGCCGGGTCGGGGTGGCCGGGGCCGCGCCGTCCTTCGCCTCCTCCTCGCCGAAGGCCAGCTGGCCGTCCCGCTGCTCCCCGTCCTTCGGGCCGCGAGGGGTGCCGGGCTGTTCCAGCGCGCCGCGGGCGGCCTTGCGCAGCACCGCGAGCATCCGCGAGGAGCCCTTGATCCGGGCGACGGCGGGTTCGTCGTAGGTGGTGGCGCCCTCGACGCCCGCCGCCTCGTCGGAGAGCGAGCCGACCGCGCGGATCGCGACCTGCCCCTCCTCGCCGAGCGAGGGCAGCACGCCTTCGGTGTACGCGACCAGGAGCGGGGTCGGCGAGACGACGAGGATGCCGCCCGCGTACCGCCTGCGGTCCTGGTAGAGGAGGTACGCGGCCCGGTGCAGGGCGACGGCGGTCTTGCCGGTGCCGGGGCCGCCGGAGACCTCGGTGACGGAGGCGGCGGGGGCCCTGATCACCAGGTCCTGCTCCGCCTGGATGGAGGAGACGATGTCCCGCATGGTGTGGCTGCGGGCCTGGCCGAGCGCCGCCATCAGGGCACCGTCGCCGATGACGGGCAGCTCGGCGCCGTCGAGGTACGCGGTCAGCTCGGGGCGCATCAGGTCGTCCTCGACGCCGAGGACCTTGCGCCCCTTGGAGCGGACGACCCGGCGGCGCACCACCCGGCCCGGCTCCTTCGGAGTCGAGCGGTAGAACGGCGCGGCGGCGGGGGCGCGCCAGTCGATGACCAGCGGCGCGTAGTCGGCGTCGAGGACCCCGATGCGGCCGATGTGCAGGGTCTCCGCGATGTCGGCCGAGTTGTCGTCGCGCACGGCGTCGTCGGCGGGCTCGACCGAGGTGTAGGCGCCGTCGGGACCGCGTTCGCCGTCCTTGCCGAGCAGCAGGTCGATCCTCCCGAAGAGGAAGTCCTCGAACTCGCTGTTCAGCCGGTTGAGGTGGATTCCGGCCCGGAACACCTGGGCGTCGCGCTCGGCGAGCGCTCCCGGGGTGCCGACCTGACCCCTCTTGACGGCGTCACTCATGAGAAATTCCGCCTCGTGGATCTTCTCCCCAAGGCGGTGGTACACACGGTCGAGATGTTCCTGCTCGACACCGATTTCCCGGTCCCGCAACGAATCGACAGCGGCATCCTGCGCGGCCACCGAGGCCCCCTTCTGACGTGCATTGGGCAGCCGTCAACCCTATGCGAAGGGGGCCCGCCGCGCACCTGCGAGGTACGGCCGCACCGATCGGGGGTCCCGCGGCGCCGTCGCCGCCGGTACCGGTACGGCCTCCGGGACCGGCCGGGGACTCAGGGCGCCGTCGCCGCCGGTACGGTCACGGCCGCCGCCCTGCGCCGGTGCCGGGCCACCCGTTCCCGGTTCCCGCACACCTCGCTGGAGCACCAGCGGCGCCGGTGTCCGCGCGAGGTGTCCAGGTAGAGGCGGCGGCAGCTGTCGGCCTCGCAGCGGCGCAGCCCGGCCCGTGCAACGGGGTCGGTCAGCAGCTCCACGGCGTCGCGGGCGACGGCGGCCAGGAGCGCCCCGCAGTCGGGGTCGGCGCTCAGGGTCCGCACCAGGGCGCCGCTCCCGCCGCGCACGGCCCTCAGTCCCGGCGGCGCCCCGGCGGCCAGCGCGTTGACCCGTTCCAGCGCGGCGTCGGCCCTGCGCCCGCCGAGCTCGGCGCTCAGCAGCCGGTCCACCCCCGTCCGCAGCTGCCGGAAGCGCACCACCCAGCTGTCGTCCACGGCGTCGAGCCGGGTGCCGCCCGGTACGACTCCGGCGGCGACCAGCCAGTCCGCGAGCCGCTCGGCACCGTCGAGCAGCTCGCAGGCGCCGGAGGTGCCGGCCCCCGTCGCCACCAGGTCGAGGCAGGGCCGACCCGAGTCGAACCGCCAGTCGCGCGTACTCCTACCTGCCGCCATGCGCATGTCACCACCTCGGGGTCTCCGATGGGCCTCTCCCAGAGTGCTCCTCAAGGTGCCCGCCCGGAACCCCTGTCGCCACACGGCTCCGTTCCCCGGCCGGTGTCCGGGGAACAGGGGATGGGCACGGGGCACGGGGCCGTACGGTGTCCGGATGAACGACGCCCTCGCCACCGCCACCCTCACGACCGGCCCGTTCCTGCTCAGGCCCTGGCGGCCCGAGGACGTCCCGGCGCTGGTCGACGCGTACCGCGATCCCGGCATGCGCGCCGCGCTGCGGTCGCAGGTCAGGGACGAGGCGGAGGCGTGGCAGTGGCTGCGGGTACGGCAGGAGGGCCGGGAGTCCCGCAGTTACTTCGGCTTCGCGGTGGTGGACCGCGAACGCGGGGACGAACTGGTCGGCAACGTGGCGCTCACGGCCCCCGCGCCGGGCTCCGGCAACGCGGAGGTCGGCTACTGGACGACGCCCCCGGCCCGCGGGCGCGGCGTCGCCCCGCGGGCGCTCGGGGCACTCACCGACTGGGCCTTCGAGGCGTTCGCCGAGGACGAGCTGACCCGGCTCGACCTGCTGCACCAGGTGGACAACGAGGCGTCCTGTCGGGTCGCGGAGAAGAGCGGGTACGGCCTCGCGGAGGTGCTCCCGGCACGGCCGCCGTGGCCGCTGGACGGCCATCTGCACACCCGGCCGCGGAACGGCGCGACGGCCGGCGCCGGCCACTGACCCCGCACCGGTCCCGGGGCACCCGCGCCGCGCGCACGCCGGTTCGCGGGACGCGCCGCACCGCTCCGGTCGCCGGTCGGTCCTCAGCCCCTGCCGGTCGTCGACAGGTCCTTCGGCGGGCCGTCGTGCAGGATGCGCTGGAAGAGCCGGTGGTCGCGCCACTGCCCGTTGATGTACAGGAACCGCGGGGCCGTGCCGTACTCCTCGAAGCCGCACTTGGCGAGCACCCGCTGCGACGCGGCGTTGTCGAGCACCGTCCCCGCCTCGATCCGGTGCAGGCCCAGCTCGTCCCGGGCCATCTCGCAGATCAGGCGCACGGCGGTCGTGGCCAGGCCCCGGCCCGCCTGCTCGACGTCGACCCAGTAGCCGAGGGTGCCGCTGCGGAAGGGACCGAGCACGATGCCGGAGAGGTTGAACCCGCCCACCGCGCGGTCCTGTTCGTCGGCGAGCACCCACGGCACCGCCCGCCCGGCGTCCCGGTCCTCGAACAGCGCGACCAGCCGCTCCCACTGCCCCTCCTCGGTGTAGAAGGCGTCGGGCCGGATGGGCTCCCAGGGCTGCATGTACGCGCGGCTGCGGGCCAGCGAGACGGCGAGGGAGGCCGCGTCGGACGGAACGGTGGGGCGGAGCCGTATCTCCGCGTCGAGTCGGTGAGTGTCAGAAATCATCCCCGCACGCTATCCCGGCACGCCCCCGCACGCTCCGGCTCCCCGCCCGCGCGCCCTCCCCGCTCCGGCCCGGCTACTTCCGCTCCGCCAGGGCCGCCAGTCGGTCGAAGGTGCGGATCAGCTCCGCGCGTCTGTCCTCCTTGTACTCCGGCTCGGGTTCCAGTTCGTCGATGGTCCGCTCCCACACGTCCATGAACGTCTTCCGCCAGCCCTCGACCACCGCCGCGTCCGGCACCGTCGAACCGACGTGCCCCTGCTCCGCGATCAGACACAGCAGCTCGATGTCGCACGGCACCGTGACGCCGTCGTACTCGTCGGGTTCCAGGGCGACCGGGTCGCCCGCCATCGCCTCCCCGATCCGCGAGACGAGCCGCCCGGTGACGTCCGACAGGTGGTCGGCCGCCGTGTCGCTGTCGAAGTTGCCCGCACCCCAGGTACCCACAAGACCTCCCGTGTCGTCGCCCCCGTCCCCTCCGGTTCTAACAGACGGGTCCGACAACGGGTGTTCCACGGGACGGCCCTCAGCTGGCGGAGGCGTCGCCCGGCCCGTCCCCCGATGTGTCCGGCGCCAGGCGGTAGCCGCGCTTGACGACCGTCCGGATGAGATGGGGCACGCCCAGCGCCGTGCGCAGCCGCGCCACGGCCGTCTCCACCGCGTGCTCGTCCGTGCTGCCGCCGGGCAGGGCGCGTAGCAGGTCGGCGCGGGACACCACCCAGCCGGGACGACGGGCCAGGGCGTGCAGCAGCGCCATCCCGGCGGGCGGCACCGGGCGCGGCACGCCGTCCACGAGCACCGCGTGGCCCCGGACCTCGACCCGGTGCCCGGCCACCGTCAACACGCTTGCCCCGGCGGGCAGTTCACGGCACAGCAGCTGGACGAGCGGGGCGAGCCGGAACCGTTCGGGCTGGAGGGTGCCGATGCCGCGCTCCTGCAACGGCAGGGCGGTGACGGGGCCGACGCAGGCCACGAGGACGTCGTCCCGCAGCGCGCCCAGGAGTTCGGGGAGCAGCCCGCGCCTCTCGGCCCGGCGCAGCAGCGAGGCGGCGGCCGGGGCGCTGGTGAAGGTGAGGGCGTCCAGCCCCCGGGCCAGGGTGGTGTCGATCAGCCGGTCGAGCGGGGCGAGGTCCTCGGGGTCCTCCCAGCGGTAGACGGGCACGGCGACCACCTCGGCGCCCGCCCCTCGGAGCGCCTCGACGAAGCCGGGGGCGGGTTCGCCGTGCAGCTGGACGGCGATGCGGCGGCCCGTCACGCCCTCCGCCAGGAGCCGGTCCAGCACCTCGGCCATGGATTCGGAGGCGGGCGACCACGTCTCGGTCAGCCCGGCGGCCCGGACGGCGCCCTTGGCCTTGGGGCCGCGGGCCAGCAGTTCGACGCCGCGCAGCACCTCGGTCAGCCGGTCGCCGAGCCCCCAGCCCCCGGCGGCCTCGATCCAGCCCCGGAAGCCGACCGCGGTGGTGGCGACGACCACGTCGGGTGCGGAGCCGACGACCGCCCGGGTGGCCGCGAGGAGTTCGGTGTCGTCGGCGAGCGGCACGGTCCGCAGGGCGGGCGCGTGCAGCACCCGGGCGCCCCGCCGTTCCAGCAGCGCGCCGAACTCCTCCGCGCGCCGGGCGGCGGTGACCCCCACGGTGAAGCCCATGAGGGGCTCGTACGGCCCGTCCCCGCGCCGCCCGTCCCCGTACGACCCGCCCTCGGGCCGCTCGTTCCCGTACCGCTCGTCCTCGTGCATGTGGTCTTCCCGGCTCTCGTCCCGCTGCTGCCCGATGATGCCGATCCGCGAGCCTGCCAACGGCACGTGACGGATCTGGTTCACCCGTATTTCCCGCCGGTTACGTCACATGACGTCGAACGGTCACCATCGCCTCCGGTACGGCTGGGCCGGGACGCCGGAACCATGCGCTCCGGGCGCTCCGGACGTATACCGGCGCACATGCCCCGCGGCCGGGCCGGGTCCGTCAGCCGGTCCCCGCCATGAGGAGCGTGTCGGCCTCCGGGATCCAGCCCCCGTCCGGCCGGACCATCCAGCCCTCCTCGGCCCCCAGCCGGGCCGCGGCCTCGCGCAGCGCGTCGAGGCCGGGGTGGTCGAGCCCCTTGCGCCAGACCAGCAGCAGCGGCGAGAGCGGCACCGGCCGGACCAGCGGGCGCACCACGGTGCCCGGCATCGGGGGGAAGTCGACGACGGCCAGCACCGGGTTCCGGGACTTGGCCATGACCCGCTGGAACTCGGCGACGCCCACGGCGAGCGGGGCGGGGGGCGCCAGTTCGATGCCCCACCGGGCGAAGAGCGTCCGGGCGAGGTCCGTCCACTCCTCGGTGCGCGGGTTGCCGGCGCCCGCGTACACCGTCTCCCCGGCCAGTTCGCCCGGCTCCACCGCCTCCCGCCCGGCGAGGGGGTGGTCGGCGGGGAGCATGACGGCCATCGGCTCGTACCGCACCGGCTGCGTCCCGAGCCGGGCCAGCACCGCGGGGGCGAGCCCGGCGGCGCGGCCGAAGGAGACGTCGAGCCGCCCGGCGAGGATCTCGCCCGCCGCCCAGGTCAGGCCGCTCTCGAAGCGCGCCATCAGTTCGCACTCCGGGGCCAGTTCCCGGGCGCGGGCGAGCACCCGGGCGGCCGTCATGCCGTCGGTGTTGAGGTCCACGAGGAGCGGCCGTGCGGCCGGGTCGGCGAAGGCCGCCGTGAGATCGGCGTGGGCGTCCAGCACCCGTCGCGCGTGCGGCAGGAGCCGTTCGCCGTCGGCGGAGAGGGCGACCTGCCGGGTGGTCCGTACGAACAGCTCCGCGTCCAGCTCGCGCTCCAGCCGGCGGATGTCCCGGCTCAGCGCCTGCTGGGCGACGTAGAGCCGGGCGGCGGCCCGGGTGAAGTGCAGCTCCTCGGCGACCGCGACGAACGCACGGAGCAGCCGGGGATCGGTGTGCGCGCCGCGCGCCCGGGAACCCTGACCGGTGGTGGAGGAAGTCACACCAGAATTTACAACACAGGTGCGTCAATCGGCCCGGAGAAGGTGTTGGACCCCGGTGACCGCCCGCCCCGAGGCTTGTTCCATGCCGTACGAGAGAACCTCCGCCACCGGCCCCGTGCTCGCCCTCTCCGGAGACCTGCTGGTCGTCGCCCCGCGCGCCGCCGCCTCCACCCCCGTCCCCGCTCCCGCCCGGCGGGCCTCCAGCAACCCGTACCGCAGGCTGCTCGCCACCCCGGGCGCCCGCGCCTTCACCGCGGGCAACCTCCTCGCCCGGCTGCCCATGGGGATGTTCAGCGTCAGCGCGGTCATCATGATCGCCGGTTCGCGGGGCTCGTACGCCCTGGCCGGTGCCGTCACCGCGACCGGCCTCGCCGCCACGGCGGTGGTCGCCCCGTGGACGGCCCGGCTCGTCGACCGGTACGGACAGGCCCGGGTCGCGGTGCCCGCCACCGCCATCGCCGCGCTCGGCTCGCTGGCCCTGCTGCTCTGCGTGCACTACGACGCCCCGTCCTGGACCCTCTTCGCCTCCTACGCCGCGACCGCCACCACTCCCAACACCGGCGGGATGTCCCGGGCCCGCTGGGCCCATCTGCACCGGGGCGCCCCGGCCGCCCTGCACACCGCGAACTCCTTCGAGCAGGCCGTGGACGAGCTCTGCTTCATGCTCGGCCCGGCCCTGGCCGCCCTGCTGTGCGCGACGCTCTTCCCGGAGGCCGGGACGCTCGTCGGGGCGATCCTGCTGATGACCGGCATCCTGATCTTCGCCGCCCAGCGCGCCACCGAGCCGCCCGTGTCCCCCCGCACCTCCGCGGGCTCTCCCCTCCGCGCCCGGGGCATGCCGGCCCTGCTCGCCGCCTTCCTCGCCACCGGTGCGGTCTTCGGCTCGATGGAGGTCGTCACCATCGCCCACGCCGGGGGTGCGATCCTCGCCCTCCAGGCGGCCGGATCGTGCGTGGCGGGACTCCTGTACGGCTCGCTGCGCCCGGCCGCGGACATCCGGCGCCGGCTGCTGGTCTGCCTGACGGGGATGACGGCACTGATGTCCCTGCCCCTGCTCGCCGCCTCCTCGACCTCCTCCCTGCTCGCCCTCGCGGCCGCACTCCTGCTGGCCGGCGCGGCGACGGCCCCGACCATGGTCACCGGCATGACCCTGGTACAACGCCTCACCCCGGAGGGCCAGTTGAACGAGGGCATGACCCTGGCCGTGACCGCCCTGCTGGGCGGCATCGCGGCAGGCTCGGCGACCGGCGGCTGGCTGGCGGAACACACCACCGGGACGACGGGCTACACCGCCCCGATCTGCGCGGCGGCCCTGGCCCTGATCATCACGGCGATCGGGGTACGGCCCTCCCGGGACCGGTGACGAACCCGGCGGCGCGGCCCGGGGCCCGTCTCCTCGAACCGGGGCTTCACCGCGACGACCGGGGCGCCGCGTCACCCTTTCGCCGCCGACCCGGTGCGTCTGCACGCCTGGGTACGGGCTCGGGACGGGGCCGCGGTCGCGGAGCCCGGACCGAGGGCATGGCGCACCAGTTGCGCGGCGGGAACATCCGGTTCACGGTCCACGACCTGACGGGCGGCAGCCCGGTGCCGGCCGGGGTGAGCACGCTGCTCCCGGACCACGGGGTGCGGACGGCCGAATTCGTCATCATGCTCGCCCCCGAGGCACGCGGCCGGGGGCCGGGCCGCGAGGCCACCCGGCTCACGCTCGATCACGCCTTCCACGTGACGAACCTGCGCATGGTGTGGCTCAAGGTCCTCGCCCCCGACATCGCGGGGATCAACGCCTACGCGAAGGCGGGGTTCCAGAAGGCCGGGACGCTGCGCCGGGCCGGGTACTGGCTCGGCCGGGTCTGCGACGAGATCGTCATGGACGCGCTCGCGTCGGAGTTCGGCGGCCCGTCGGCGGTGAAGAACCCGCTCACGCCGTGAGTCCGGCGGACGGACGCCCGTCGGGAACGAAAAAAGCCTCTGCCCCGCGAGGGATCTCGCGGGGCAGAGGTTCACATGGGAATTGTGGAGATGGCGGGAATCGAACCCGCGTCCAACGGTGCGGAATCAGGGCTTCTCCGTGTGCAGTTCGCTGCGATTTTCTCGGCCCCGGAGATCACGCGAACAAGTCTCCGACGGGCTCAGTCACTGTTTGATTTCCTTCCAGGCCCCGTGACCGGGTCTAGAAGTTTAGATCCCTTGATGATGCCAGGATCCGGGTCGGGATCACCCCCGGGCTGACACTTCGCAAGTCGCTACTTAGGCAGCGAGGGCGAAGGAATCGCGCTTGGTGTTGGCGATTATTGGTTGCGACATATGGTTTACGAGATCATTGCCGCTTCCTCGACACGCTTCCCCTGCTTCGACAGCCGCTGTCGAAACCGATCATCCCCATGTTGTGTTTTCAATGCGTGCACCTTCTGCGAGGTGCGATGCCATCGTACGTGACCAACGCGCGACGATGCCAGCCTATTCCCGCCGGGGCCCGGCGGAAGCCGGGCGGGGGCCCGGTGGGACCGGTCGTCCCCGGGGCTCAGGCGCTGCGCTGGCGCCTGCGGGCCGCCGAGATCGCGCGGTTGGTCTCGCGCAGGTCCTGCTTCTCGCGCAGGGTCTGCCGCTTGTCGTACTCCTTCTTGCCCTTGGCGAGCGCGATCTCGACCTTGACCCGGCTGCCCTTGAAGTACAGCGCGAGCGGCACGATCGTGTGACCCGTCTCGCCCGCCTTCGACTCCAGCTTGTCGATCTCCGTCCGGTGCATCAGCAGCTTGCGCTTGCGCTTGGCGGAGTGGTTGGTCCAGGTCCCCTGCACGTACTCGGGGACGTGGATGTTGTGCAGCCACGCCTCGCCGCCGTCGATCTGGACGAAGCCGTCCACCAGGGAGGCCCGGCCCAGCCGCAGCGACTTGACCTCGGTGCCCATGAGCACGAGGCCGCACTCGTAGGTGTCGAGGATGTGGTAGTCGTGCCGCGCCTTCTTGTTCTGCGCGATGAGCTTGCGCCCCGTGTCCTTTTCCTTAGCCATAGTGCGGCCATTTTCGCACTACGACCCACCCCCGAGGCCACTCAATACCGTCTCGGCCCGCTGCTCGGCCCGGGAGCCGACCGTGAGGTCGGGGGTGATGCCGCGTTCCTCGACGCTGCGCCCCGCCGGAGTGCGGTAGTGGCCCACGGTCAGCTCGGCGACCGAACCGTCCGGGAGCTTGCTGGGCATCTGGACCGAGCCCTTGCCGAAGGTGCGCGAGCCGACGGTGACGGCGCGGCCCCGGTCCTGGAGGGCGCCGGTCAGGAGCTCCGCGGCGCTCATCGTGCCGCCGTCGACCAGGACGACGAGGGGCCGGTCCGTGTCGCCGCCCGGCTGCGCGTAGAGGGCACGCTGCTCGCCGCGCACGTCGTACGTGGCGACCAGGCCGCCGTCCAGGAAGGCCGAGGCGGCGGTGACGGCCTCGGTGACCAGTCCGCCGGAGTTGCCGCGCAGGTCGAGGAGGACCCCGGCGCCCGTCGGGGCCTCCTGGACCGCGTCACGGACCCGGGTGCCCGAGCCCCTGGTGAACGAGTCGACCTCGATCATCACGGCCGAGGAGGGCCCGGAGCGCTCCGGGCCTATCCGTCGCACGGTGACGGGCTCGGTGCTGAGCCTGGCCCGGCGCAGCGTCTCGGTCCGCAGGGTGCTGTCGCGTTCGACCCCCAGGACGACGGTGCTGCCCTCGGCGGCGTCCGTACGGTCCCCGCGCAGCAGGGCGACGACCTCGGCGACGGGACGCCGGTCGACGCGGCGGCCGTCGATCGTGCGCAGCAGGTCGCCGGAGCGGATGCCGGCCAGATCGGCGGGGCCGCCGGGCTGCACCCGGGCCACCTCGACCCGGCCGCCGGCGGAACGTCGCGCGGAGAGCCCGACACCGGTGTACGCGCCGTCCAGGGCCTGCTCGAACTCCTCGTACTGCCGCTCGTCATAGACCGCGCCCCAGCGGTCGCCGCTACGGCTGACGACCTCCTCGGCCGCCTCCTTGCCGGACTTGCCCTCGGCCTCGGCACGGGCCGCGGCGGCGGCCACCTCGTCGCCGTCGACGACGGAGGCGACAGAGGCGACGGAACGGGTGGCGATCTCCGAGGACTTGGGACCACCGCGCGGCAACGATCCGGTGGCCACCCCGGTGGCCAGCACGCTCGCGAAGACCAATGTCAGAGCCGCCCCGCGGCGCACACCGCGGGGCCCGGAACACTGCTCGGGGTCGGACATGTCGCCGAGTCTAGGACAACACCCCCTGGCCGCACGGCCCGTCGGCCGTGCGTTCCAGGGGGCGCATGTCACACCTTGAGGTACTTGCGGAGCGCGAAGAGCGCGGCAACGGCGGGCATCAGCAGGCCGATTGCCAGCACCAGGGGGAGCTTGGTGAACACCGCGTCCCAGCCGATGAAGTCGATCAGGTTCAGCTTGCTCTGGAGTTCCAGGCCGCCGTCGATCAGGAAGTACCGCCCGGCCAGCAGCATCACGCAGGCCAGCACGCCACCGATGAGACCGGCGAACGCGGCCTCCATGATGAACGGCATCTGGATGTAGAAGCCGGAGGCCCCGACGAGCCGCATGATCCCGGTCTCGCGCCGTCGGCTGAACGCGGACACCCGGACGGTGTTCACGATCAGCATCAACGCGATGACCAGCATCAGCGCCATCACGAAGAGCGCGGCCATGTTCATGCCGTTCATCAGCTCGAAGAGGTTGTCCAGGATGCTCCTCTGGTCCTGGACGGACTGCACCCCGTCACGGCCGGCGAAGGCGGTGGCGACGACCTTGTACTTCTTCGGGTCGTGGAGCTTGACCCGGAACGACTCCTGCATCTGGTCCGGCGTGATGTTGCTCGCCATGGGCGAGTCGCCGAACTGGTCCTGGTAGTGCTTGTACGCCTCGTCGGCCGTCTCGTGCGTGACCGTGTCGACGACGTCCAGGTTCTTCAGGTCGCGCTCGATCTGGTCCCGCTGCTCCTTGGTGACGGCGCCCTTGGCGCACTTGGGCGTCGAGGTCACATCGCTCTTGCTGCAGAGGAAGATCGAGACGTTGACCTTGTCGTACCAGTAGTCCTTCATCGTGCTGACCTGCTCGCGCATGAGCAGCGCGCCGCCGAACAGGGCGAGCGAGAGGGCGACGGAGACGACGACGGCGAAGGTCATCGTGAGGTTGCGACGGAGGCCGACGCCGATCTCCGACAGGACGAACTGGGCGCGCATGGCGTCCTTTCAGTGCTCGATGCTCAGTGCTGGTAGCCGTAGACGCCGCGCGCCTGGTCGCGTACGAGACGGCCCTTCTCCAGCTCGATGACGCGCTTGCGCATCTGGTCGACGATGTTCTGGTCGTGGGTCGCCATGATCACGGTGGTGCCGGTCCGGTTGATCCGGTCCAGCAGCTTCATGATGCCGACGGAGGTCTGCGGGTCGAGGTTGCCGGTCGGCTCGTCCGCGATCAGCAGCATGGGGCGGTTCACGAACGCCCGCGCGATCGCCACGCGCTGCTGCTCACCACCGGAGAGCTCGCCGGGCATCCGGTCCTCCTTGCCGCCGAGGCCGACCAGATCGAGGACCTGGGGCACGGCCTTGCGGATCTCGCCGCGCGGCTTGCCGATGACCTCCTGCGCGAACGCCACGTTCTCCGCGACGGTCTTGTTGGGCAGGAGCCTGAAGTCCTGGAACACCGTGCCCAGCTGGCGGCGCATGTGCGGCACCTTCCAGTTGGACAGGCGCGAGAGGTCCTTGCCCAGGACGTGGACTGCGCCCTGACTGGCGCGTTCCTCACGGAGGATGAGCCGCATGAAGGTGGACTTGCCGGAGCCGGACGAGCCCACCAGGAAGACGAACTCGCCCTTCTCGATATCGAGGGAGACATCCCGTAGAGCGGGGCGGCTCTGCTTCGGGTAGGTCTTGGAGACGTTGTCGAATCGGATCACGGATGCACCACGGTCGGCCGGGAGTAGGTGTGCGTGACCATACGCGAACCGGGCCGAGGCATGCAGGCGAGCGTCCGAGGATGGGCGTTTTATGCCGGATCCGTACCGGCTGTGATCGGCGCCGAAAGTACTACGGAACGGGCGATGTCCGGCGGGCCGCGCCGAAATCCGCGTGAGCTGGCACAGTGGTAGAGGGAACGGTTGCGTTTCCGTGAGCGTTGTGCGGAGAGAAGGCGTATGCGGCTCCGCCGCGCGGGAGGAGGAAAGCGCATGACCTATGACCGACTGGTGTGCGCGAACTGCGCGGCGCCCGTGAGCGAGGGCCGCTGCCCCGTGTGCCGGGCGAGCCGCGAGCGACTGCAGCAGGAGCACGGGCAGGGAATGTTCGCCGGGCTGAATCCGGTGATGCTGGTGGCGCTGCTGGTGGTGCTGCTCGGCGCGGTGGCGCTGCTGGCGCACCAGACGGCGTAGCGGAGCCGCACACGCGGGCCGGACCCGCCCGTTCCGGGTGGGCGGCCCCGCGAGGGCGCGCAGGTGTACGCGGAGGGGCCCGGGAAGCCGATCGGCTTCCCGGGCCCCTCCTGTGTGCGTGTCCGTACCGCTACGGGCCTCAGGCGGCCGTGCGGCCGTTCACCAGGCGCGGGAGGATGCGGAAGCCGATGCCTCCGGCGATCATCGTCGCGGCGCCGACGAGCAGGAACGTGGTCTCGGCCGCACCGGTCTCGGCGAGCTCGTCCTTGCCCTTGCCCTGCTCGACCGGCTGGTTGCCGACCGAGTCGGGGGTGGTGTTGTCCTCGCAGGTCGCGCCGTCGAGGTCGACGGTGCAGCCGTCGCCACCGCCGGTGGTGCCGGAGGTGCCGCTGCCGGTGGTGCCGCCGTTGTCGCCGCCACCGTTGCCGCTGCCGCCGTTGTCGCCACCGCCGTTGCCGTTGCCACCGGCCTGGTTCCCACCGTTGCCGTTGCCACCGTTGTTGCCGTTGCCACCGGCCTGGTTTCCACCATTGCCGTTGCCACCGTTGTTGCCGTTGCCACCGTTGTTGCCGTTGCCACCGTTGTTCCCGGTGCCCGCGTCGGTGCCTGCGTCCGTACCGGCGTCGGTGCCCGCGTCGGTCCCGGCATCGGTACCCGCGTCGGTGCCCGCGTCCGTACCGGCGTCGGTGCCCGCGTCGGTCCCGGCGTCCGTACCGGCATCGGTACCCGCGTCGGTGCCCGCGTCCGTACCGGCATCGGTACCCGCGTCGGTCCCGGCGTCCGTACCGGCATCGGTCCCGGCGTCCGTACCCGCGTCGACACCGCCCGGGTCACCGCCGCCAGGAGACTTGATGTCGGCGTCGATGCCCAGACCGCCCTCGTCGACCTCGGCCTTTGCGGACACGACACCGAGGTCCACGTCGACCCCGACGGCCGAAGCCACACCGGCAGCGGTGAGCGAGGCACCCGCGGCGATCACCGCACCTGCGGCTATCCGCGCGACGCGTACACGCGTCTTCTTCGTCATGTGCTGCTACCCCCAGTAGCTGTTCTTGTCAGTGGAGCAGCCATATGCGGGGCGATGGCCCGGCGGGGTTTGCTCCGAACGCCGGCCCACGTAGCGCCGTGGCCAAGCCGCCCGCCCCCGTTCACACCCGTCCCAGACATACGCATGCTGCCCTAGCACCCTGTCCAGAGTTAAGGACTACGTCAAGGCCGTTCCATGCAATCTGGACCGTTTTGCCCGCAGTTGATCCTCATTCAGCATCACGACTGTGACGCACCCGCCACGACACCACCGCGACCGGAACCCCAACTCCCGTTCGGGAGCGGCCCGTGTCCGGCCCGACGAGAACGGCGGTGCCGGAACCCCAGGGGGATTCCGGCACCGCCGTGAACCGTTCGGACGCGGGCCCCGGGGCCCGTCCGATCTACTTCTCGCGCTGCTTGCGCCAGCGGATGCCCGCTTCGAGGAAGCCGTCGATCTCGCCGTTGAAGACCGCCTCGGGGTTGCCCATCTCGAACTCCGTACGCAGGTCCTTGACCATCTGGTACGGGTGCAGGACGTACGACCGCATCTGGTTGCCCCAGGAGTTGCCGCCGTCGCCCTTGAGGGCGTCCATCTTGGCCTGCTCCTCCTGACGGCGGCGCTCCAGGAGCTTCGCCTGGAGGACGTTCATCGCGGAGGCCTTGTTCTGGATCTGCGAGCGCTCGTTCTGGCAGGAGACGACGATGCCGGTCGGGAGGTGGGTCAGGCGGACCGCGGAGTCCGTGGTGTTGACACCCTGGCCGCCGGGGCCCGAGGAGCGGTACACGTCCACGCGCAGCTCGGACTCGTCGATCTCGATGTGGTCGGTCTGCTCGACCACCGGGAGCACCTCGACGCCCGCGAAGGACGTCTGGCGGCGACCCTGGTTGTCGAAGGGCGAGATCCGGACGAGCCGGTGCGTGCCCTGCTCGACGGAGAGCGTGCCGTAGGCGTACGGGGCCTGGACGGCGAAGGTGGTCGACTTGATGCCGGCCTCCTCCGCGTACGACGTCTCGTAGACCTCGGTCTTGTAGCCGCGCTGCTCGGCCCAGCGCAGGTACATGCGCTGGAGCTTCTCGGCGAAGTCGGCGGCGTCCACGCCACCGGCCTCGGCCCTGATGTTGACCAGGGCCTCGCGCGCGTCGTACTCGCCGGACAGGAGGGTGCGGACCTCCATCTCGTCCAGCGCCCTGCGGACGGACTCCAGCTCCGACTCGGCCTCGGACAGGGCGTCGGCGTCGCCCTCGTCCTGCGCGAGCTCGAAGAGGACTTCGAGATCATCGATCCGGCCGCGGAGGGCCTCGGTCTTGCGGACCTCGGCCTGGAGGTGCGAAAGCTTGCTGGTGATCTTCTGTGCCGCCTCCGGGTCGTCCCAGAGGGAGGGCGCTGCCGCCTGCTCCTCGAGCGCGGCGATGTCCGCCCTCAGCGCATCCAGGTCCAGGACGGCCTCGATCGACGCCATGGTCGAGGAGAGGGACTTCAGCTCTTCGGAAATATCGACGACTGCCACGGGTCCAGCGTAACGGCTGTCGGCGCGGACATTCCTCGGACCGCATGATCACCGCCCCGCGGACGGGTCCGCGGGGCCCTCGTGGGCCGTGCGACGGCCGGGTTCCCGGGCCCGGACCGGGGCCGCGCCCGGGTCCTTGGGGCCGGGGTCAGGGGGCGGCCGGGGCCGAGTTCTCCGTCTCCTGCGGGGCCGCTTCCCCGTCGTCGCCGCCCAGGGCCAGCCAGCCGCCCACCGCCGCCACCAGCACCAGCGCGGCGGCGACCAGGGTCAGCCGGCGCTTGCGGACGGCCGCGGACCGGTTGCGGGCCGAGCCGGGGCGGGGCGTGCCGGGGGAACGGGGGGCGCGGGCCGTGCCGCGGGGGCCACCGGAGAGCTCGTCGGGGCCCGGGACCCGCATGCTGGTGTGGGTGTCGCGGTTGGAGTCGGCGGAGGAGCCGGGGACCAGCGGGACCGCGCCGCGGCGGCGGGGCTCCTCGGGGGCGGGGGCGTACTGCTGCTCTTCGTACGTCCGGGGTTCCGGTTCCTCGGCGTCCGGTTCGTCGACGTCGAGCGGGGGGATGCCGGCCAGCTGCGGGAGCTGCTCGCGCAGCCGGGCGGCGAGTTCGGAGGCGCGCAGCCGGGAGGCCGGGGCCTTGGCCAGGCACTGGACCAGAAGCTGCCACAGCTCCTCGGGGATGCCGGGGAGGGGGACGACCGTCTCGGTGACGTGCCGGCGCAGGACCGCGCCGGGGTGTCCGCCGCCGAAGGGCGTGAAGCCGGCGAGGAGTTCGTACAGGACGGTCGCGAGGGCGTAGATGTCGACTGCGGCGCGGGGCGGAAGGCCCTCGACTATCTCGGGGGCGAGGTAGTCCGGCGTGCCGATGATCTTGGTGGCCTTGGTGCGGCGCGGGGTGTCGATCAGCTTGGCGACGCCGAAGTCGGTGAGCAGCGCCGGGTGCGAACCGCCGGGGCCGAGCGGGCCCTCCATGTCGAGCAGGATGTTCTCCGGCTTGACGTCCCGGTGGACGATGCCCGCGGCGTGCGCGGCGGCGAGGCCGTCGGCCACGTCCGCGATGATCGCCACGGCCGCCTCGGGGGCGAGCCGGCGTTCGCGGTCCAGCCGGGTGCGCAGGTCGGTGCCGCGCACGAGGTCCATGACCAGGGCCAGGTCGTTGCCGTCCACCACGAGGTCGCGGACCGCGACGACGTGCGGGTGGTCCAGCCCGAGCAGGGCGGTGCGCTCCTGGACGAAGCGGCCCACGAGCTCCTGGTCGGACGCGAGGTCCTCGCGGAGCAGCTTGATGGCCACCGGGCCCTCGGGCCCGTCGCCGAGCCACACCGTGCCGGCGCTGCCGCGCCCCAGGATCTGGTGGGCGGTGTACCGGCTGCCGATATTCCGTGCCAAGACTGCTCCCTCAGCGGCTGGCGATGGACCGTCACTCATGACCCCCGGTCGACAAAGTTACGCGTCGATCGGGGGGTTGGGTGGCCGGGTTGGCGCCAAGCCTCACTTCTGCGGGCGATATGCGTGGAAACCGGCCCGCAGAAGTCGATATAGCTACAGATTCGATGGTGTGCCGACGGCTCGGAGCCTGCCGGGTGGCCTTCGACCGGACAGGCTCTCAGGGGGTGCCGGTGCCGCCGGTCCCGCTGTCGCCGCCACCCAGGTCCGAGATCCATCCGGTGATGGTGGAGACCGTGTCGGTGATCGCCTTCCAGTAGCTCTTGCCCTCGCCGATCCAGTCCTGCAGCGGGGTCAGCTCCCAGATCAGCCAGCCCGCGACGAAGAGCAGGATCAGGGTGAACAGGCAGCCCTTGAGGCAGCCGAGGCCGGGGATCCGCATCGGGTTGGCGCTGCGCTGCCGCGGCTCGCGGGGCGGCCGGGGGGCCGGCTGCTGGGGCTGCGGCTGCGGTTGCTGCGGGGGCGCGTACTGCTGCGGGGGCTGGGGCTGCGGCTGGTACTGCTGCCGCTGCTGCTGGGGGTACTGCTGGGGCTGCTGGTACTGCGGCGGCGGTTGCTGCTGCCGGCGCTGCGGCGGTTGCTGCTGCCGCTGGGGCTGGGGCTGGGGCTGCCGCTGGGGGCGGCGGCGCAGCGGGTCCTCGCTCGGGTCGAGGTACTGGACCTGGGTCTGCTCGTTGCGGTCGCGGGCCGCCCGGAGCTGGGACTGCCAGGGGTGCGGGTCCTCGGGCTGCGGCGGGCCGTCCGGGCGGGGCGGCACCGGCGGCAGGACCGAGGTCGGGTCGGCGTGCCCGCCGCCCTGGCCGGAGGTCTGCGGCAGGACGCTGGTGGCGGCGGCGGGGTCGTACGAGCCCGCGTTGCTCGGCAGCACCTGCGTGGGGTCCGCGGCGCCGGGGGCGTCCGGGACGGGCGCGGGTGCCGGGTCGGGGGCGAGGAGGGCGCCCACGCCGTCGGCCGCCGCGATCTGGGCGGAACTGGCGTGCACGCCGATGCCCTCGGCGACCACGCGCAGGCCGCGGGCCAGGTTCTCGGCGCTGGGGCGGCGCTCGGGCTCCTTGCTCAGGCAGCGCTCTATCACCGTCCACAGGGGCTGCGGGACGGTGCTGGGGCGGCGGGGCTCCTCGCTGAGGTGCCGGTGCAGCACTTCGAGGGCGGTGCCGCCGGCGAACGGCGGACGACCGGTGACCAGCTCGTACAGCAGGATGCCCGCGCCGTAGATGTCGACGGCGGAGGTCTGCGGGCGCCCCTCGGCGGACTCGGGCGCCACGTAGGCGGGCGTGCCGACGAACTCGTGGGTCCGGGTGAGGCCCGGCGAGTCGGCCAGGCGCGCGATGCCGAAGTCGGTGAGCATCGGGCGCATCCCGCCGCCGCTCTCGTCCAGCAGGACGTTGGCGGGCTTCAGGTCGCGATGGACCACGCCGTCCGCGTGGCTGGCGGCGAGGGCGTCCGCGATCTGCGCGGTGAGCAGCGCGGCGGCGACCGGGGTGAGCGGGCCGTTCTCGCGGAGGTAGCGGTGCAGGTCGGGACCGTCGATCAGGTCCATGACGAGGGCGAGGAGATCGCCCTCGACGACCAGGTCGCGGGTGCGCACGATGTTCTCGTGGGTGAGCCGGAGCAGCACGGAGCGCTCGCGCAGGAACCGCATCACGACGTCGGCGTCGTTGGCGAGTTCCTCCTTCAGGACCTTGATCGCGACGGTCTCGCCGGGCTGGCCGGCGACGGCCGCCTCGGCGCCCGCGGTCTCCCGCTGGCGGGCACGCCAGACGGTGCCCGTGGCGCCGCGTCCCAGCGGCTCCTCCAGGAGGTACTTGCTGCCTACCGGCCGCACGTCATGCGCTCCCTGCAGATTCGTGGTGCTTGCGGTGCTCCCGGTTCCGCCCGGGAGTTCCGGCCCACTCTAGTGGGGTGACCGGCGGGGCCAGGAAGCTCCGTCCGGTTGCTTCCGCCGCTCCGTCCGGTCGTTGGCCGGATGCCGCCCCGAGGGGGCACCGGCCGGTTTCGGAACAAGACGCGCGCTCCGGGCGAATGGTTGCCGCACACATGTGCGACGAATCGCCCCGGACGGCTTTCCGGAACGGTTCCGTCCTCGGGGCCGGGGTGCCAAGCAGGCACTTATGGGCGCACAGCCGACGTTTCAAGATCACTTAGCGGTGACCCCCGGGCGTGTTGTCGGCGGCAGGTGCGAGGATGCCTCCAGCACGGAACTGCGGGGTCGGGAGCCCCGCGGCACGTGACGAACCTGTACGGACGACGCGTCCGTGTCGGGTGGGGGGAATCACAGGGCGTTTCCCCTGCCCGGCGCCCCGCGCAGAAGGGACCGCCGACGGCGATGCAGATCCGGCTGACCGTCCTCGCGCCGCGCAGCGGCCAGACCCCGGCGCGCGCGTGCGATGTGCTGGTCACCGCCCCGCCCGGGACGGCGCTGGCCACCGTGGCGTCCGATCTGGCCGCGGCCGCCCTCGGCCCCGACGGATCGCTCGGCGGCGGCGCGGTGGTGCTGTTCGCCGGGCGCGAGCGGCTCGACGCGCAGCGGTGCGCGCTGGGCGAACCCCCGCTGGTGGACGGAGCGGTGCTCTCGCTCCAGGTCCCGGGCGAGGACGAGGCGGTGGACGACGCCGTCCCGGCCCGGCTGCACGTGGTCGCGGGGCCCGACGCGGGCGGGGTCCACCTGCTGCACGGCGGCCGGATCCGGATCGGCCGCTCCGTCGACGCGGACGTGCCGCTCGACGATCCCGACGTGTCCCGGCTGCACTGCGCGGTGACGGTCTCCGCCGACGGCCGGGTCTCGGTGGCGGACCTCGGCTCCACCAACGGCACCCTGCTCGACGGCGCGGAGGTCCGCGACCGCCCGGTCCGGCTGAAGCCCGGCGCGCTGCTGCGGCTCGGCGAGTCCACGCTCCGGCTGGCCCCCGGCGCGCCCGGTCCGGCGCTGCCCACGGCGCCGGACGGCGAGGGGCACCTGCGGGTCTCCGGCACGGCGGCCGGCGCCGGGGCCGACGGGGGCCCCGACGCCGGCCACGACCGCCCCCCGGCCGCCCCCGGCGCGCCCGCGCCCCACGGGACGTCCGGCGCGGAGCACGGCCGCGGGAGCGACGGGGACGACCCGCACCGGTCCGCCGCCCCCGGCCCCCTCCCGGGCGGAGGGACGGACGGAGGAGCGGGCGACGGGACGAGCGCCGGGACGCCCCGGCGGGGCGGGATAGGCGCCTGGGCCCGCCGCCTCGCGGGCAACCGCGGCGAGCCCGTGCACGAGGCGGTGCCCGACGGTTCCGGTGCTGCCGGACCGATCTCCCCCGACCCGGCCGCGACGGCCTCGGGGGCCGACGGGCGGAGCACCTGGCCCGACCCCGCGGCCGTGCTGCTGACCGCGCTCGGCCCCGGCCCCCGGCTGTGGGAGCGCGGCACCGACCATCCCGAGGCGCTGGTGGTGCGGCTGGGGACGACGGACCGGGCCGAGCTGCCCGCCGTGCCGGTCACGGTGGGGCTGCGGGAGGCGGGCTCGCTCGGGCTCGCGGGGCCGCGGACCCGGCTGGCCGGACTCGCCCGCTCGGCGGTGGCCCAGCTCGCCGCGCTGCACTCCCCCGCCGACCTGGAGATCGTGCTGATCAGCGCCGACCGCACCCGCGGCGCGGAGGAGCGCAGGCGCGAGTGGGCCTGGCTCGGCTGGCTGCCCCATCTGCGGCCGATGCACGGCCAGGACTGCCGGCTGCTCCTCGCGTACGACCGCGAGCAGGCCACCGCCCGTACGACGGAGCTGGTGCGCCGGCTGGACGACGGGCCGCTCGGGCCCGGCTGGGCGAGCCTGGACCGGGGCACGGTCGCCGAGGCCGCCGAGCGGTACACCGGGCCGTACACGGTAGTGATCGTCGACGGCGACCCCGGTTCGGCGGTGCTGCGCGAGAACACCGCCCGGCTGGCCGCCGCCGGGTCCGCGGCGGGCATCCACCTGATCTGTCTGGCCGAGACCCCGTCGGCCACGCCCACCTCGCCGGTCGCGGCGACGTACGAGGCCGCCTGCCACGCCTCGATCGCGTTCCGCGAGTGCGGGGCGGTGGCGATGCTGAGCGGCGACGTGGCGACGGCCCTGCGGCTGCTGCGGACGGCGGACGGCCGGGCGGCGGGCCGGGGCACCGTCGCCTCGGTGGACGCGGTGTCGGCGCACTGGGCCGAGCGGTTCGGCCGGGCCCTGGCCCCGCTGCGCGCGGAGGGTTCGGCGACGGCCCACGGCAGGCCCTCGGCGGCCCTGCCGACGACCGCCCGCCTGCTGGACGAGCTGGGTCTGGCCCGCGCCACCCCGGCCTCCCTGATGGCCCGCTGGGCCTCCACGGCCGACGACCAGCCCGGCGCCGCGGGCCGTCGGCCGGGCGGCCCCGCGAACGGTGACGCGGACGTCCGCGGTGCGGGCCGTACGGCGTACCCGCGCGTGGGCGCCCAGCGCACGGGCGGCACGCCGGGGTCCGAGGGCCACGGCCCGGGCCCGGGCCGCACCCCGTACCCCGGCAGCGAGAACACCACCCACATCGGCACCCCGGGCCCCGCCCTCGCGCCGGACGACGCCACCCTCTTCCTCGGCTCCGGGCGCGCCCCGTACCCCGGCAGCGCGACGCATCACGTCCCCGTTCCCGACGACGACGCCCCCGGTTCGGGCCGCACCCCGCGCATAGGGAGTCAGCGGCAGGCGTCCCCGGCCTCCCGGACGGTGCCCGGGTCCGGCAGCGGCCCCTGGACCGCCGCCCGGGGCGACGACGACGGGGACGGGACCCCGGCCACCGGCCACCGTCCCGCCGGGTCCGGCCCGAACCGGGTCGGCGGGCCGCGCGGCGATGCGCCCCGCATCGCCGCCCGGGGTGCAGGAACCGGAAGTGCAGGAACCGGAAGCGCCGCCACCGCCCGGATCGCCGCCGGGGCGGATCCGGACGACGCCGCTCCCGCCCCCGCGACCGTCGGTCGGCCCGTGGTGGTGCTCGGGGCCGGCCCCCGGGGCCCGGTCAGCGTGGACCTGGCGCAGGAGGGTCCCCACCTGCTCATCGAGGGCCCGGCCGGCAGCGGGCGCACGGAACTGCTGCGGGCCGTCGCCGCCTCGCTGGCCGCCGCCGCCCGGCCCGACCAGCTGGGCATCCTGCTGGTCGACGGCGCGGGTGGCGAGCGGGGCGAGAGCCTGAGCCCGTGCACCGAACTCCCCCACGCCTTCATGCACCTGGTGGCCAACGACCCGGTGCGGATGCGGGAGTTCGCCCAGGCGCTGGGCGGCGAGCTGAAGCGGCGCGCCGAGCTGCTGGGACCGTACGACTTCACCGAGTGGCACCGGCGGCACGGGGCGGCGGAACACCTGGTCGGGCAGCGTCCGCCGACCGCCGCCGAGCAGCGCGGCGACCTGGAGTCCCCGATGAGCGGGACGCTCCGGCTGCGCCCGGCCGCCCGGTCCGCCGCCCGGCCCGGGCCGCCTCCGCCGCCCCGGCTCGTGGTCCTGGTCGACGACTTCGACGCGCTGGTCGCCCCGGCGCTCGGCAGCCCCGGGCGGCCCGCCGCGGGGTCGGTCGTGCGGGCGCTGGAGGCCGTGGCGCGGGAGGGCGGCCGACTCGGCGTCCACCTGGTCGCGACGTCCGCCCGCCCGGACCGCACGCAGGACACGGACCTGGCCGACGGGGCCCGGCTGCGCATCGTGCTGGACGCGCCCGTGGTGCCGCCGTCGCCGGACGAACCGGCGCCCGGGCGCGGCAGGCTCGGGCATCCGGACGGCCGGGTGACCCCGTTCCAGGGCGGCCGGGTGACCGGGCGCATACCCCGTACGGCGACGTTGCGCCCCACCGTCGTCCCGCTGGAGTGGGAGCGGATGGGCGATCCGCCGACCCGGCGTCCGGTGCGCGAACTGGGCAACGGGCCGACGGACTTGGCTCTGCTGGCCAGTGCCCTGGAGCGGGCGGCGCGCTCGGTGGGCGCCGAGCCGATGATCCCGCTCGGTCCCGTTCCCTCCTGAGCTGCGCGGCATCCGGAGAATTGACTGACATTACGTCACGAGCCCATCACGATCAAGGAGTCGACGCGAGAAGCGGTATTGCGGCGTCCGCCCGCCCGGCGTAGGACTGTGCGCACACATCGATGTGAGAGACGGGGAAGCAATGCGCACAACCCATCGGATCGGCAGGGCCGCCGCGGTGTTCACCGCCGTCGGCGCACTGGCCCTCACGGGCTGCAGTGGCGACGAGGGCAAGGACGAACCGGACAAGGCGTCCGGGAGCGAGGCGAGCCCCTCCGTCGCGCTGCCGAAGCTGGACGGCGAGAAGCTCTCGGTCGCGGCGGTCTGGACCGGCGCCGAGCAGGCCAACTTCGTCAAGGTGCTGAAGGAGTTCGAGAAGCGCACGGGGGCGACGGTCACCTTCGTCCCGGCGCAGGACCCCATCGTCAACTTCCTCGGTACGAAGATCGCGGGAGGTCAGCCGCCGGACGTCGCGATGATCCCGCAGGTCGGCGCGATCAAGCAGGCCGCCGAGAAGAAGTGGGCCAAGCCGGTCGGTCCCGAGGCCAAGGCCCAGCTCGCCAAGAACTACTCGAAGGTCTGGCAGGACCTCGGCGCGGTGGACGGCACCCAGTACGGCGTCTACTTCAAGGCCGCCAACAAGTCCCTGATCTGGTACAACACCAAGGCGTTCGAGAACGCGGGCGCCAGTGAGCCGAAGACCTGGAAGGACTTCCTGGCAACGGCCGAGACGGTCTCCGCCTCGGGCGTCACCCCGGTCTCGGTCGGCGGTGCGGACGGCTGGACCCTCACCGACTGGTTCGAGAACGTCTACCTCTCCCAGGCCGGTCCGGAGAAGTACGACCAGCTGGCGCAGCACAAGATCAAGTGGACGGACGGGTCCGTCAAGGACGCGCTGACCACGCTCGCGCAGCTCTTCGGCAAGCCGTCGCTGATCGCGGGCGGTGCGGACGGCGCGCTGCAGACGGAGTTCCCGGCCTCGGTCACCCAGACCTTCACCGGCGGTGACACTCCCAAGGCCGCGATGGTCTTCGAGGGCGACTTCGTGGGCGTCAACATCGCACAGACGAAGGCCAAGATCGGTACCGACGCCAAGGTGTTCCCGTTCCCGGCGGTCGGCCCCGAGGCCCCCGTCGTGACCGGTGGCGACGCCGCGGTGGCGCTGAAGGACGGCAAGGGCGCCCAGGCCCTGCTGACCTGGCTGGCCTCGGCCGACGCCGCGAAGATCATGGCCGAGCAGGGCGGTTTCATCTCGCCGAACAAGTCCCTGGACGCTGCCGCGTACCCGAACGAGGTGCAGCGCACGATGGCGAAGGCGCTGATCACGGCCGGCGACTCCGTCCGGTTCGACATGTCCGACCAGGCCCCGCAGTCGTTCGGCGGGACGCCCGGCAAGGGTGAGTGGAAGATCCTCCAGGACTTCCTGAAGAACCCGAAGGACATCGCGGGGACCCAGGCGAAGCTGGAGTCCGACGCGGCCAAGGCGTACAAGAGCTGACCCGATGACGACATCCGCAGCGGGGGGCGCCGACGCGGCGCCTCCCGCCGACAAGCATCCGTCCCCGGCCTCCCCCCACAGGTCGCTCGGCAGGCCGGACCGCAGCCGCAGGAGCGTGACCGGCACCCGCCGGCTCATAGCGGGGCTCTTCCTGGCGCCCGCGCTGATCCTGCTGGGCGCGCTCGTGGTCTATCCGATCGCCTACTCCGTCTACCGGTCGTTCTTCGACCAGGCGGGCACGGGCTTCGCCGGACTCGACAACTACAAGGCGCTGTTCACCGACGACACCATCCGCACGGCGGTCAAGAACAACGCGGTCTGGGTGGTGTTCGCTCCGACGGTCGCCACGGCCCTCGGGCTGATCTTCGCGGTGCTGACCGAACGCATCCGCTGGGGCACGGCGTTCAAGCTGGTCGTCTTCATGCCGATGGCGATCTCCATGCTCGCGGCGGGCATCATCTTCCGGCTGGTGTACGACCAGGCGCCGGAGCGCGGGGTCGCCAACGCCGTGTGGGTGGGCGTGCACGACACGTTCTCCGAGTCGGCCGGCTACCCGAAGGCGCATCCACTGCCCGTCCACCCCCTCAGGGCGGGAGGTGGCGGCTCGTTCGTCACGAAGAGCCCGGTGCGGGCCGGTCAGCCGGTCCAGTTGCCGCTGGTCGGTGTGGCGCCGGCGAAGATGCCCTCGGACGCGGAGCCGGCGAAGGCCGCCGTCGCGGACGACGGGAAGATCACCGGTACCGCGTGGCTGGACTTCACCCGGGGCGGCGGCGGCAAGCCCAACGTCATCGACCCCAAGGAGCTGGGGCTCAGGGGCATCGAGGTCGAGGCGGTCAAGGGCGGCAAGGTGGTCGCCACGGCGAAGGCCGGGGCGGACGGCACGTTCACCCTGCCCGCCTCCGCCGACGGCGCCGAACTCCGGCTCCCCGCCTCGAACTTCAGGGAGCCGTACAACGGGGTCGAATGGCTCGGCCCGACGCTCGTGACACCGGGGATCATCGGTTCCTACGTCTGGATGTGGGCCGGGTTCGCGATGGTGCTGATCGCGGCGGGGCTCGCGGGGCTGCCGCGGGAACTCCTCGAAGCGGCCCGGGTGGACGGCGCGAACGAGTGGCAGGTGTTCCGCCGGATCACCGTGCCGATGCTCGCGCCCGTGCTCGTGGTGGTGCTGGTGACGTTGATGATCAACGTGCTGAAGGTCTTCGACCTGGTCTTCATCATCGCGCCGGGCTCCTCGCAGGACGACGCGAACGTGCTGGCGCTCCAGCTCTACCGGTCCTCGTTCGGCACGGACGCGGACCTCGGGATCGGCAGCGCCATCGCCGTACTCCTGCTGCTGCTGGTACTCCCGGTGATGTACGTCAACATCCGCCGGATCAGGAAGGAGGGGCGCCGATGACGACGTCGACCACGACCTCGGCCGCGGCCACGGGCACGACGGCCGGGGACGGGCCGGTGAGGGCCCGGCGGCCCCTCGGCTCGCGGCTGGCCGCCCGCGTCGGCGGGGGCGTGATGCGGGTCTTCCTCGTCCTGGTGGCCCTGTTCTGGCTGATGCCGACCGTCGGGCTGCTGCTGTCCTCGTTGCGGGGGTCGGACGAGATCGCGTCGACCGGCTGGTGGAAGGTCTTCACGGCCCCCTCCCAGCTGACCTTCGACAACTACTCCCGGCTGCTGGACAACTCGACCATCACCAACTCCCTCCTCAGCACGATCATGATCACCGTCCCGGCGACCGTCCTGGTCGTCGTGATCGGTTCGCTGGCCGGATACGCCTTCGCCTGGATGGAGTTCCCCGGCCGCGACTGGTGGTTCCTGGTGGTCGTGGGGCTGTTGGTGGTCCCGGTGCAGGTCGCCCTCGTCCCGGTGTCCAAGCTCTTCGGCGCGGTCGGGATCTTCGAGACGACCCTGGGCGTGATCCTCTTCCACACCGCCTTCGGGCTGCCCTTCGCGATCTTCCTGCTGCGGAACTTCTTCGCGGAGATCCCGAGGGAGCTGCTGGAGGCGGCCCGGCTCGACGGGGCGGGCGAGATCCGGCTCTTCACCCGGGTCGTGATGCCGCTGGGCGGACCGGCGATCGCCTCGCTGGGGATCTTCCAGTTCCTCTGGGTGTGGAACGACATGCTGGTCGCGCTGATCTTCGCGGACTCCGATTCACCGCCGATCACCGTGGCCCTCCAGCAGCAGGTCAGGCAGTTCGGCAACAACATCGACGTGCTGGCGCCCGGCGCCTTCGTGTCGATGGTGATTCCGCTGGTGGTCTTCTTCGCCTTCCAGCGTCAGTTCGTCTCCGGCGTGATGGCGGGCGCGGTGAAGTAACCGCTTCCGCCCGGTCGGGCACGAGGAGAACCGGACGGGCCCGGCAACGGGCCCGTCCGGCGTTCCCGGCCCCGGCCCTACTGGCCCACCATCACGGTGATGAGACCGATCACCACCAGAAACGATCCTCCCCAGGTCCACATCGAGGTCCGCTCGTGCAGCACGGTCGCCCCGGCCAGCACGATCAGCAGATATCCGAGGGCGTTGAACGGGTAGGCGATGGACAGCGGCACCGTGGCCAGGGTGATCATCCAGGCGAGTGCGGACACCCCGAAGACCATCAGCCCGAGGACGACCCAGGGGCTGGTCGCGGCGCGCATGGCGAGGGAGCCCTCGTGCCCCGCGGCGGCCGCGGCGCTCCGCATCCCGTGCTTGAGCATGATCTGGCCGCCCGCCGAGGAGAACACGGCGAACAGCAGCAGCATCAGACTGGGCAGGTTCAACGCCTTGCTCCTGACTGCGGCGTCCGGGGGCGGGGGCGCCGGGGCGGGGGTGGGACGGGGAACGGTGGCGTCAGACGCCGACCCGGTCGGCGGGGACGTGCTGTCGGTTGAGGATGTCCTGTACATCGACGTGCTCTCCAGCGATGATCGTCTCGGCCGCATGCGGGGTGAGCAGTGCGACGTGCTGATAGCCGAACAGCGTCGGCCGGATGCGGGTGAGCAGCTTCGACGCCCCGCCGAGGACCGCGGGGAGCGGTCCGCCGCCGAGCAGCGCCCAGAACGGGGCCCCGGTGGACGTGACGTCGAGGACGTCGTAGCCCGCTTCCCGGACCGTGCGGCGCAGGCTGGAGCGGGTGAAGAAGCGCAGATGCGTTTCGTCGAGGATGCCGCGCCGGTCGTAGCCGAAGACTCCGAACGCGACCCGCAGCCGTGAGTACCAGTGGCTGAAGTTCGGCACGGAGAGCAGCACGTGGCCGCCGGGCCGCAGCACCTCGACGATCTCGGCGAGCACCCGGTCGGGACGGGAGAGGTGCTCGATGACGTCCCCGGCGACCACGTAGTCGTAGCCGGTGCCGATCTCCAGCGGCAGCCCCTCCTCCAGGTCGGCGAGGTGGAAGTGGGTGCACTTGTCGCGCACGCCGGGGACCTCGACGTAGTCCACGCCCGTCACCTCGTGCCCGAGCGCTTCGAGGCGCTCGGCGAACAGGCCGCCGGAGCAGCCGAGGTCGAGCACCCGGCCGGGCGGCAGGCCGCGCATCCGGTCCAGGATGACGGCGTGCGAGGAGCCGTCGCCCTCCTTGAACGCGTACTCGACGGGCTTGGGGATCCAGCCGCAGGTGCCGAATCCCTTGACGGCGAGCCGGTATTCGAGGACGTCCTTGACGACGTCCTTTGCGTATTTCATGCCGTTGACGTAGCAGATCTCGTCGCCGTAGTAGGTGGGGACCGGGATCTCCTTGATCCGCATTCCCGCGTCGAGGAGCTGGACGATGATCTGGGTGTCGAAGTCGAACGCGTCGGTGTTCCGGTGGATCGGCAGCTTCTTGAGCGCCGCGACGCTGTAGGCGCGGTATCCGGAGTGGAATTCGGTGAGCCGCGAGCCGAGGAGGGTGTTCTCCACCCGGGTGAGAATGCGGTTGCCGAGCCATTTGTACATCGGCATGCCGCCCTTGAGGGCCGACCCGGATTTCATCATGCGTGATCCGAAGACCGCCTCGCATTCGCCGCGTTCGATCGGGGCGACCATGTCGGGCAGGAATTCGGGGGCGTACTGACCGTCGCCGTGCAGCAGCACGACGATGTCGAGTCCGTGCTCGGCGGCCAGGGCGTATCCGGCCTTCTGGTTCCCGCCGTACCCGAGGTTCTTGGTGTGCCGCATCACCACGGTGCGCGGCATTCCCTCCGACTGCGACCAGCGGCAGCCCGCGGTGAAGGTCGCGTCGTGGCTCGCGTCGTCGAGGATGAGGATCTCGTCGACCTTGGCCCGGAAGTCCTCCGGAATGCGGTCGAGGGTCTTCTCCAGTGTCGTCTCGGCGTTGTACGCGACCACCAGGATGCCGATCCTGGGCCTCGGGCTTTCCTTCACGGGGTGCTCTCCTGTTGTGCTCGGTACTCGGTGGGCGGGTGGGGCCCGGTACTCGGGGGCGGTCAGTTGACGACGGAGTCGGCGGGTCGCGCGGTGCGGGGGGCCGTGACCGGGACCCGCCCGTCAGGGTTTTCCGGAGGCGTGCCGGGCGGCGCGGCGAGGATCTTGCGGATGCCGACGGCGAGGCAGGCGGCGAGGAGGACCCAGCCGGCCTCGCCGAGGTGCAGCACCGTTTCGCTCCAGCGCACGGCGGAGCGGCCCTGGTAGCCGAGGACCGCGGTCAGGCCGAGCAGACAGCCGTACGCGGCGCCCTCCCAGAAGCCGATGACGAACAGTCCGGCCGCCGCCCAGGTCAGGTACTGGAGGGCGGAGGCGGTGGAGAGCAGCAGCAGCAGGCCCATCGTGACGGCGACGACGGCGGGCAGTCGCGCGGGCCGCAGCAGGGCGAGCCAGGCACCGGCCGCCATGCAGGCCAGTACGAAGAGGAAGTGGCCGTCGCCCTCGATGTAGGTGATGGCGGGCTCCGGCAGGCCGAACAGTTCGGCGAACCTGACGAGGCCCCAGAGGCGGTAGCCGCCGCCCGCGTACTCCAGGACGTTCTCCCGGAGGTTCTGCGGCACCGTCATCAGGACCGGCCCCCAGACCAGGGCGATCAGGGCGGTGAAGCCCGCGCAGAAGCGGACGAGGGCGGGCCGGCCGGACCGCAGCGCGACGAGGAACAGGGCCGGGAGCACCACCACCGGGATGAACTTGACGCTGATCGAGAGCGCGGCGGCCACCCCGGCGGCCAGCGGGGCCTTCCGGTCCACGAGGAGGTGGGCGGCGGCCAGGGCGAAGGTGATGGCGACCGCGTCGGTGTTGCCGTGGTAGCCGGAGGTGGCGATGAGGACGGGGCTGAGGGCCACGCCGATGCCGCAGGCGAGGGCCGCGCCGACGGAGCGGTGGCGGCGCACGATCTCGAACACGAGGAGTGCGCAGAAGAAATCGGCGATCGACGCGGGCGATCTGATCAGCGTTCCGAAGGGAATGCCGAGTTCTTCGAGTTCGTTCAGCCCCAGGAGCAGCCAGCCGGCCAGGGGCGGGTGGTTGTAGACGGGCAGTCCGGGCAGGGGCTGTTCGTAAATCCGAATGGGCCCGTGGCGCACGATCGCCTTGGCGAAACCGTGGAAGATCCGTACGTCCGCCGGGCCCGGCATGTTCGCCGCGATCAGCATTCGGGTGAGGAGACCCGCGGCCGCGACGACGAGCACGGCCGCCCTCGCGCGTCGTACGTCCCAGGTTTCGCATCGCATTCGGATACCCATGAAAACAGAACGTAGCAACAAGACGACGCAGAGCGACGCATCCATGACTGCACTTGTACGGGCCGTTGCTTGAATGCTTCGTTTTCCGCCCGGACATCCGGACGAGCCGATCACTCGAACGGCCCAGGGCCCGTCGGGCGGAATTCGGCGTCACAGCATGCGGTCGACCACTTTCGCCGCCGCTTTTCCGTCGTCGAGGTCGCAGAAGTCCCGGCGGAACGCCTCGTGCGCCCGTGCGTGTCCCGCGGTGGCCCGCACCGGGTCGCGCAGGGCCTCGATCAGTTCGGTGGAACCGGCGAGGAGCGGGCCGGGGGCGCGGGCCTCGAAGTCGAAGCGGAAGCCGCGCCAGATGTCGCGGTGGTGCGCCGCGTCGTGGGTGTGGAAGAGGATCGGGCGGCCGGTGGGGGCGAAGTCGAACATCAGCGAGGAGTGGTCGGTGACCAGGACGTCGCTGATCAGCATCAGCTCGCCGGCGTCGTGGCGCGAGACGTCCCGGACGAAGCCGCTTCCGCCGCCCGGGAGGCGGCCGTCGGCCAGCGGGTGACGGCGCACCAGCAGGACGGTGTCGGCGCCCAGTTCGCGTTCCACGGCGGCCAGATCGAGCCGCAGGTCCGGGGCGTGGTGGTCGTCGCGCCGGGCCGGCGCGTACAGCACGACCCGTCTGTCCGCGGGGAGTCCGAGCCGTTCGCGCACCGCGGCGGCGACCTTGGTCCGGTCGACGGCGCGGAGCAGGTCGTTGCGCGGGGAGCCGCACTCCAGGATCTCGCCCCGGTAGCCGAACGAGCGCCGCAGGACGGGGGTGGAGAAGCTGTTCGGGGAGACGAGGAGGCTCCACTGCCGGGCGCGCCGCTCGATGGCGGCGAGGCGGACGGGGTCGGCCCGTTCGGGGTCCGCGAGGTCCGGGCCGGAGCGTGCGAGGGGGGAGCCGTGCCAGGTCTGGACGACGTACTGCCCCTTCCGCCGCTCGAACCACTGCGGCAGCTGGGTGTTGGTGACGACGTACCGGCTGCGGGCCAGGGCCTCGTGCCAGGCGGTCGAGCCGTGTTCCACGGTCGCGGCACCGGCGGGGACGCGGGCCTGCTGGTCGCGGACCACCCAGAGGTGCTCCGCCCCGACGCCCCGGCGGGCGATCTCCTCGTGGATCGCGCGCGGCGAGTCGGAGTACTGGCGGCCGTCGAAACTGCTGTACAGCACGGTTTCGCGCAGCGGGGCGGTACGCATGGTCCGGTACGCCCCGCTCAGCAGCCGTCTGCCGCGCGGTCCGCGTTCCCGGGCGGTCAGCACCGGGGCGCTGTCGATCAGCAGCTGGTCGTGGCACCGCCGCTCGACGCGGTACTCCCGGCCCGTGAGGGTGCGGGCGGCGGGCAGGGTGCGGTGGGCGGCGGCCGGGACGCGCAGCGGGGTGTCGCGGCCGGTGCGCGCGTCGCCCGCCGGGTGCCGTTCGCGCAGGAGGAGGTGCCATCGGCCCTGGGCCAGGGGCAGTTTCCCGCCGGGGCCGTCGACGGCGTCCGGCCGGAGTTCGGCCCTGAAGCGGCGGGCCCCGGCGTCCCCGGAGAAGGTCAGCGGGAAGACGGCCTCCTCGCCGTGCCCGCCGTGCCGGGCGACCAGCTCGACGGGCCGCCCCGCGAGGGCCGGGTAGGTGCCCTCCAGCAGGAGTCGGCCGTCCCGGGTCCAGGTCACCAGGTCGACGGCGGGCTGCACGGTGCGGTCGCTGATCAGCAGATTGCCGCGGGAGCTCGCGGTGAGACCCAGCTCGCGCCGCCCGCCCGCGCCCGCGCGCCCGTTTCCCTCCGCGGCCAGCGGGTAGCGGCCCGGCGGCACGGGTCCCGGCACGTCGATCGGTGTCCGGCGCCCGTCGGGGCCGACCAGGCGCGGTTCGTACGCCAGTTGCGCGTGCGGCTCCCCCTCGCCCTCCCGCTCCCCCGGGTCCGGCCGGGCGGCGGCGAAGGCGTCGAGCGGGACGTGGGCGGTGAACCGCCGCCAGCCCGCCACCGAGGGCGCGGGCCCCTCGTGCACCGTCACCGGGCAGTCGAAGGAGGTGCCCGAGGGCCGGTGGGTGAGCGCGAGGCGCAACGGCCCACGGGCGAGCCGGTCACGGATCATTCCGTCGATGACCACGGTGGCGGCCCCCTCGCCCGCGCGGTGCGTCTCGAAGCGGGCGTCGATCCGCTCGGCGTGCAGCACCAGCCCGCCGTCGTCGAGGTCGGGCACGATCCGGTGGTCGCCGTCCGGGCGGTGCACGGGCGGCGGGGCGGTCTCCTCGTCGGCCGGGAGCGCGGAGCGGCGCAGCACGCCGTGTCCGGCGATGCCGATCTCCAGCCGCCAGGTGAGCCGTTCGGGGCCGCCCGCCGCGTCGACGCGGAGCGCGGCCGGGTCGACGACGGTCTCGAAGCCGGACCGGTCGTAGTCGTGCAGGCTCTGCCGGGACCGGGCGGTGGCCTCGGGCTCGTCGACCGTGCGCAGCCGCAGCGGCACCGCGCGGCGCCGCCCCGCGCGCAGCCAGCCGGCCCGGAGCTCGCCGCCGCGCGGTCCGGCGGGCAGGTTCCGGACGTACGCGTACCCCTTGAGGTGCAGCCGGCCGTCCTGCCAGTGGGCGGTCCGCAGCCGGGCGGTGAGCGGCAGGTCCCGTTCGCCGATCCGCAGCACCGAGCGCGGCACCGGCGCGGTGAGGACCGGGTAGGAGGCGGTGCGGCGGCGCAGGCCCCGTACCGCGAACGCGCCCGGTTCGGCCCGGTCCAGGGCGAGCAGGTCCAGCAGTTCGCCGGTGCGCCGTTCGCGCGCGAGGTGCCACATCAGCCGCAGCCGCAGCGGCAGCCCGTCCAGGACGGCCGGGTCGACCTGGTCGGTGAACTCGTTGGCGTACGTGAGGAAGGCGCGCCGGTACTCCTCGTCGCCGTGGGGCAGCGCCGCCATGAAGTGCCAGAGGTCGTCGGCGAGCACGTGCGCCTCGTAGCGCCGCTTGTCGGCGCCGCCGCGGTGCTCGTCGAGGAAGGCGGAGACCCCCAGCAGGTGCGAGACCCGGTCCTGGACGCCGCGGACGGCGGCCCGCCGGGTGGTGTCCGGGCCCGGCCGTTCGCGCCGGTGGCAGACGGGGTCCTCGATGACGTCGACGGAGCGGGCCAGGAAGTGGGCGGGCAGGACGACCGGGATGTCCTCGTGGAGGGTGCCGACCGGGAAGGCG
Organism: Streptomyces sp. NPDC002669; assembly: GCF_042889165.1. NCBI lineage: Bacteria > Bacillati > Actinomycetota > Actinomycetes > Kitasatosporales > Streptomycetaceae > Streptomyces > Streptomyces sp. NPDC002669. The sequence continues at coordinate 192,265 of NZ_JBIAQQ010000012.1, forward strand.
AAGGCGTGCTCGTCCCAGAAGGACCGGCGGAAGACCTTGTTGCAGGCGAGCCGGTCCGCGGCCAGGTCCCAGTCCCGGGAGATGTGGGTGCGCAGCCGGGTCGTCGCCATGGGCCCGCGGTGGTCGGGCGACTGCTGGAGCCGGCCGTCGGCCCCCAGCCGCAGCACGTTGCCGGTCGCGAGGTCCGAGCCGGTCCTCTCCAGGGCGCCGACGAGGAGTTCGTACGCGCGGGGCGGGAGCACGTCGCCGCCGTCGGCGAAGGCGAGGTGGCGGGTGCCCGGGTCGCAGTGGCGGACTCCGGTGTTGCGGGCGTGCACCGGCCCGCCATTCTCCTGGCCCACCAGCCGGAACCGGCCGTCCCGTCCGGCGAAGGCGGCGGCCAGGTCCGCGCTGCCGTCGGTGGATCCGTCGTCGACCATCACCACCTCCAGGTCGGCCATGGTCTGCTCCGCGAGGGACTTCAGGCAGTCCGTCAGATGGAGTTCCACGTTGTGGACGGGTACGACGACGCTGAGCCGTGGCGACATGGTGAGCACGTCCGTTCATCGGATGCCTGGCTGTCCGTACGGCTCAACCCCGTGGGCCGCCGGGGGTCACCGGTCGCGGTCTCTCCCGAACGGGTGAGATCGGCCGCCGCGCGGTTGCCGCCCCGGGGCCCGGCGGGCCGGGTGCGGAGTACCCCGCGGGCGGCCTACTCCTCGTCGCTCAGGAACAGCCGGCGCACCACGCGTTCGGCCGCGTGCCCGTCGTCGTACGGGCAGAAACGTTCCCGGAAAGCGGTCCGCAGCCGGTCCGTGCGCGGCGAGCGCCACTCGCCGCTCCTGAAGAGGTCCACCAGTTCGTCCTCGGTGGTGGTGACGGCGCCGGGGGTGTCGCCGGGGCGGCCCGAGAGCAGGTCGAAGTAGGTGCCGCGGGAGGCCCGGTAGACGTCCCAGTCCGGGACGTGGCTGACGATCGGGCGGTCCAGGCAGGCGTAGTCGAACATCAGCGACGAGTAGTCGGTGATCAACGCGTCGGAGGCCAGGCAGAGTTCCTCGACGGACGGGTGGTCGGTCACGTCGATCACCCGGGTGCCGGACGGCCGGGCCGGGCGGTCGTGGAAGTGGTGCGCGCGGACCAGCACCACGTAGCGCGGGCCGAGTGCGCGGGCCACGCGTTCCGGGTCGAGGTGGGGGACGAGGCCCCTGCGGCGGTCGGGGTGGGGAACGAGGCCCCCCGGGTGGTCGCGGTGGGTGGGCGCGTACAGGAGCACGGTCCGGCCCCGGGGGATGCCGAGCTCCCACCGGATCTCCTCGGTCCGTTCCGGGCCGGCGGTGAAGAAGACGTCGTTGCGCGGGTAGCCGAGGTTCAGGTGCTCGTACCCGGCCGGGTAGACCCGGTCCCAGATCTCGGTGGTGTGCGGGTTGGCGGAGAGGGAGAAGTCCCACTGGTCGGCGTGGGCGACGATCCGCTCGGGGCCGGCGCGGTCGGTGTGGGCCGGGTAGCCGCGCCGGTCCAGTCCCATGGTCTTCAGCGGGGTGCCGTGGTGGGTCTGGAGGTAGCGCTGGCCGGGGCGTTTGGTGAAGCCGCCGGGGAAGCCGGAGTTGTTGATCAGGTACGTGGCGGTGGCCATGACCCGCCAGTAGGCGAGGGAGCCCTCGACGACGTGCGGGGTGCCGGGCGGAACCCGGTCCAGGTACCGGGGGGAGACGGTCCAGACGCCCTGGACGTGCGGGGCCATTTCGAGGGCCTTGGCGTGGATCGCGGCCGGGTTGCAGGCGACGCCCCGGTTCCAGTAGGCCCCGTACACCGCGAGGTTCGGGTCCAGGGGGCGGAGCAGGTCGGTGCGGTAGACGGCGCGGGTGAAGCCGGTCCCGAGCGCCTTCCTGCGGCGGCCCAGGGCGGTCCGGGCGCGGTCGTGGGCGGCCCGGGCGACCTGGCGGGCGCGGTGGGCGGGGTAGCTGCCGGGCAGTGCGGCGGCGCGGTGGAAGGCGGCCCGGTCCTCGGGGGCGATCCGGCCGGGGTCGTCGAGGACGGCGCGCAGGTGGCGGGCGCGCGCCGCCCGGACGCGCGGGTCGTCGCCGGTCTCGGCGAGCAGCCGGGCGTACGCGTCGAGGATCGCGAAGTGGTGGCGCCCCGGGGTGGTGGCGGGGGTGCCGGAGCGGCGGACGCGGTGGCGGACGCAGGTCCGGTCGAGGGAGTCGAGCGTGCCGGCGTCGGCCGCCAGCAGGGCGGCCCGGTGGAGGGGGAGGACGTCCGCGTAGGGGCCGTCGGTGAAGTGGAGGCCGTGCCCGGTCCAGAAGGCCCGGCGGACGAGACAGGGTACGGCGGTGGAGAACCCCTCGATCGCCGGGGCCGGTACGGGGGCCGGGGCCGGTACGGCCCCGTCGTCGGACGCGCCCACCGGCGGCACGGCGACCGGGGGCATGACGACCGGGGCCGGTACGAGGACGGCCGGTGCGGGGTCCGGGATCGGCACGAGGACGGCCGGGACCGGCTCCGGTACGAGGACGGCGGGAGCCGGTTCGGGGACCGGGGCGGGAACGACCGGTTCCGGAACCGCCGGGGCGGGCACCGGCGCCGACACCTCGCCCCACCAGTCGACTCGGTCGTGGCCCAGGAGCAGCACGTCCGGCTCGCCCGTGGCCAGCCGGCCCGCGACCGCCTCCAGGGCGCCCGGCAGCAGCAGGCCGTCGCCGTCGAGGAAGAGCAGATACCGGCCGCACGCCGCGGCGGCCCCGGCGTTGCGCGCCGGTCCCGCGCCGCGGTGCTCCGGAAGGGTGATCACTCTGACGCGCGGATCGCGCCGCGCGAACTCGGCGGCGATGTCGGCGCTGCCGTCCCGGGACCCGTCGTCGACGACGAGCAGCTCCGGTTCGCCGGGGAGCTGGTCGAGGACGGAATCCAGGGTCGCCCTGAGGTAGCCCTGAACGCGGTGGACGGGCACGACAACACTGAGAAGCATGGCAGCCGAGCGTAATCGCGCCGTCACCTCGGGGGCTCCGAGTCAAATCCCGTGTTCACCCGTTCGGGGCAGTCTCGGTGACCCGGGGCGTCCGCCCCTGTTGTCCGTGCATGAAGCCGCGCCTCAGTGTCGTCGTCCCGGTCCACAACGTCGAGGACCGTCTGGAGGACTGCCTGCGCTCGGTGGCCGAGCAGTCGGTCACCGACATCGAGGTGGTCCTCGTGGACGACGGCTCGACGGACGGCAGCGCGGCCGTCGCCGAGGCGTTCGCCGCCCGCGACCGCCGCTTCCGCTGCGTCCGCGGCCCCGGCTCGGGGCCGGGCGCGGCCCGCAACACGGGCGTGCGGCACACCACCCCGGGCGTGCCGTACCTGGCGTTCGTGGACGGCGACGACGTCGTCGTGCACGACGCCTATCGGAGGATGCTGGCCTCGCTGGAGTCCACCGGCTCCGACTTCGCGACCGGCAACGTGTGGCGGCTGGACGAGCAGGGGCGGCGGCAGGCCCGGCAGTACCGCTGGCTGACCGGCAGCCGGCCCCGTACCCACATCGGCCGCGATCCGCGGCTGCTCGCCGACCGGGCCGCCTGGAACAAGGTGTTCCGGCGCTCCTTCTGGGACCGGCACGCCTTCGCCTTCCCGGAGGGAAGGCTCCACGGGGACGGTCCGGTGATGATCCCGGCGCACTACCTGGCCGGTGCCGTGGACGTCCTGCACGAGCACGTCTACTACCGACGGGTGCGGGAGGACTCGATCGCCCGGCTGCGCACCGACGTACGGGGCATGCGGGACCGGATCGCGGCGTGCGAGCAGGTCAGCGCGTTCCTCGCAGGCCGGGGCGGGGTGGCGAACGCCGGGGCGCGGCGCCGTTACGACCTCTCCTGTCTGCGCGACGACTTCGTGTACTTCCTGGAGGGGCTCACGAGGGGCGGGCCCGCGTACCGGAAGGCGTTCATGCGGGACGCGGGAGCGTTCCTGGACAGGATGGAGCGGATGGACGGGGCGGGCCGCGCGGACCGGGCCGTGGCGCACGAGCTGCCGGTGGAGCTGCGGCTCAAGTGGCAGCTCGTGAAGGAGCGCCGCCTGCCGGAACTGCTGGAGGTGCTCGCCTTCGAACGGTCCAACGGCGCCGGGACGTTCATGGTCACCGGGGTGCCGGGGCGGCGGCAGGCCGGTTTCCCGGGCCTCCCGGACACCGCCCGCCCCGCCCGCGCCGACCTGCCGGCCGTGGCCCGGCTGACCCGGGCGCGGTGGGGCGAGGACGGGCGGCTGCGGCTGCGCGGCTACGCGTACATCCGCAATCTGCCGGCCCCGTCCGCGCGGCAGTCGCTGCGGGTGGGCATGGTGCGCGCCACCCGCGGCCAGCAGCTGCGGACGGTGCCGCTGCGCGGGGTGCCCGCGCCGGAGGCGACCGTCGACTCCGGTCAGCGGCTGCACGGTTACGACCACGCCGGTTTCGAGATGACGCTCGACCCGCGCCGGCTGCGGCCCGGCGGCTGGCTGGTGGGGGTGATGGTGGCCGCGCACGGCACGGCCCGCCGGGTGGCCGTGCGCGCCGCGGAGCCGGGGGCCGCCCAGCCGCTCGTCCACGACCTGGGCGAGGGGCGGCGGGCGGTGCTCGACTACCGGGACGGGCGGCTGCTGCTGACCCTGGCCCAGTTGCCCGCCCGGTGCGAGGCGCGGCGTTTCGGCAAGGCGCTGGAGCTGACCGGCAGGCTGTACGGAAACGTTCTGCCGAAGGCCCTGGTGCTGTTCTGCGAGGGGGTGGCGGACCAGGAGTTCGGCCATCCCGTCGAGTGCCGGGCGGACGGCCGTTTCACGGTACGGATCCCGCTCGCCGACCTCGCGGGGATGGCGGCCGCCCCGTCGGCCCCGCACCGGGCGCCGCGCGAGGTCGAGGCGGAGCCCGGCGGGCGGTGGCGGGCGCGGCTGGTGCTGGCCGACGGTTCGCGGGTGCCCCTCGCGGCGGCCCCGGAGACGGCGCCGCCGGTCGTGGCGGACGCGGCGGGCGAACTGGTGCTGGACCTGAGCGGGCAGCCGTTCGTGGACGGGGCGGCGTGGACGGCCGAGGGCGCGCTGCGGATGGAGGGGGTGACCGGCGCGGGGGCGGAGACCTGGCCGGACCGGGCCCCGGCCCACCTGCTGCTGCGGCACGAGACGCTGCGCGAGACGGTGACGGTCCCGGTCACGCACGACGTGCGGTGCGCCGGGGCGCCGAAGGGCGCGGAGGAGGGCGCGTGCCGGGAGGAGCACGAGGAGGCGTACGGGGGGCGGCGGTTCACCGCGTTCCTCGCGCCGTCGGTGACCGCCGGGCTGCACGAGGGCCACTGGGACGCGTATCTGGGCGGCCGCCCGGTCCGGGTGCTGACCGCGCTCGCCGGCCGGCTGCCGCTCCCCCGCACGGGCCGGTTCGCCTCGGCTCCGGTGCCCGACCGGGAATTCGCCCTGGACCGCCGGTTCGGCGACCGGCTGGCCGTGTGGGCCGGTTCGGTGCTCGCGCCCGCCGAACGCGGCGCGTACCGCCGGGCCGGACTGCGCGGCACGTACTACCCGGCGCGGCGCGCGATGCCGCTGCGGGACGCGGTCCTCTACCTGGGCGGCGACTCCCCGCGCGCCGTGCACGCCGAACTCCTGCGCCGGGGCGTGGAGGCGGAGCACCTCTGGGTCACCGACGGGCTCCACGGTCACGTCCCGTCCACCGCCCTCCCCGTCGTCGAGCACAGCGCCGCCTGGTACGAGGCGCTGGCCCGGTCCCGCCGGATCGTCACCGACGACCAGCTGCCCGAGTGGTTCGAGCGGCGGCCCGGCCAGACCGTCGTGCAGACCTGGCACGGCGCCCCGCTCGGCCGGTTCGGCGCGGACCTGCTGGGCACCCTGTACGCCGACCACCACGAACTCGCCACGCTGCCCCGCCGGTCGGCCCAGTGGTCCGTCCTGGTCTCCCCCAGCAGCCACTCCACCCCGCTGCTGCGCCGCGCGCTCGGCTACGACGGCGAGGTGCTGGAGGCCGGCTCCCCCGCCAACGACCTGCTCTTCTCGGCCGACCGCGGCAAGACCGCGGAGCGGGTGCGGCGCCGGCTGGGCATCCCGGACGGCCGCCGGGTGGTGCTGTACGCGCCGACCTACCGCGACCAGCTGGTCCATCCGTCGGCCGACGGCGAGCGGCCCCGTTACCGCTGGGCCCCGGCGCTCGATCCGGCCGTGCTGGCCCGCGCGGCCGACGGCGGCCACACGGTGCTGGTGCGCCGCCATCCGCGGGTGACCGGGAGCGTGCCGGAGCGGCCGGGGCTGCGCGACGTGTCGGGGCATCCGGACGCCGCGGAGCTGCTGCTGATCGCCGACGTGCTGGTCACGGACTACGCGGGCCTGATGTTCGACTTCGCCCACACCGGCCGCCCGATGGTCTTCCACACCCACGACCTGGCCCATTACCGCGACACGGTGCGCGGTTTCTGTCTGGACTTCGAGGGCCGGGCGCCGGGGCCGCTGCTCGCCGACACGGACCGGATCGCCGCGCTCCTGCGCGACACGGGCAACCTGACCGCGTCGGCGTCCCGGCACGCGGCGGCGTACGAGAGTTTCCGCCGGGACTTCTGCGACCTGGACGACGGCGGGGCGGCGGGCCGGGTCGCGGACCGGCTGCTGGCCGAGGGCTGAGACCCGGGGGCCGGAACCGGGGCCCGGCCCCGGGACGGCGGCACGCCCTGCCGGACCGCACGCTTCTCGACGAGCGGGGCCCGGGGCACTGGGCCGGGGCCGCCGGAACGCCTTGCCGGACGCCCGCCGCGCACCCCGCCGAGCGGCCCGCCGAAGGCCCCGTCAGCTCTTGAGCGCGGCGACGGCGGCCATCGCCAGGTCGTCGAGGTATCCCTCGGGCAGCGGGGCGCGCACGACGGCCAGCCGCCAGTAGAGCGGGCCGACGATCAGGTCCAGCGCCCGGTCCGGGTCGCTGTCCTCGGGCAGTTCGCCGCGGGCCACCGCGTCCCGTACGACCACGGCGGCGATGCCCTGCTGCGGGTCGAGCAGGGCGGCCTTGATCGTGTCGGAGATCTCCGGGTTGCGGGCCGCCTCGACCAGCAGGTCCGGGATGACCTGCGAGGCGACCGGGTGGCGCAGGGCGTAGGCGGCGAGTTCGAGCACGGCGCGGACGTCCCCGTGCAGCGAACCGGTGGCCGGGGCCGGCATGCCCTGGACGGCGACGGCGGAGACCAGGTCGAGGACCAGGGCCAGCTTGGACTTCCAGCGGCGGTACACGGCGGTCTTGCCGACCCCCGCGCGCCGGGCGATGCCCTCCATCGACATCCGGGCGAAGCCCACCGCGGCCAGTTCCTCGAAGACGGCGTTGCGGATCGCGTCGGTGACGTCCTCGCGCAGCACGGCGGCCCCCGCGGGGGCGCGGCGGCGGGTTCCGGGGTCGGTGGTCATGGCCGAAGCATAGTCCGTGACGACGGAACGGTTGCGTTGCGACGTACGCACGTCCTAACCTCGGCGTTGCGACGATACGGTTCCGTTCCGTCGTTCTTCGCGTTTCCCGCCCCCGTCGAAAGCGATCGCGGTGAGCCAGACAGCAGCCCCACCCGCCCCCGCCGGCCCCTCGGCCGGCCCGATGTCCCCACCGGTGTACGCACCGGGCGAGCTCGCCGCGCTGGCCGCCCGGCACGGGCTGACCACGAGCGGGGCCCGGCCCCCGCTGGGCACGTACGTCCGGCAGCTGTGGGGGCGGCGGCACTTCATCACGGCGTTCGCCACCGCCAAGCTGACCGCCCAGTACAGCCGGGCAAAGCTCGGCCAGATCTGGCAGATCATGACCCCGCTGCTGAACGCGACGGTCTACTACTTCATCTTCGGCGTCCTGCTGGACACCAGGCGCGACGTCGAGGACTTCGTACCGTTCCTCGTCACCGGCGTCTTCATCTGGACCTTCACCAGCAGCTCGATCACCGCGGGCACCCGGGCGATCAGCGGCAACATCGGCCTGGTGCGGGCCCTGCACTTCCCGCGCGCCTCGCTGCCGATCGCACTGGCCCTCCAGCAGCTCCAGCAGCTGCTGTTCTCGCTGGGGGCGCTGGTGCTGATCCTGATCGGCTTCGGACAGTTCCCGAAGCCGTCCTGGCTGCTGGCGGTACCGGCGCTCTTCCTCCAGGCCGTGTTCAACACCGGCGTCTCCATGGCGGTGGCGCGGCTGACCGCCCGGACCCCGGACATCGCCCAGCTGATGCCGTTCGTCCTGCGCACCTGGATGTACGCCTCGGGCGTCATGTGGAGCGTGGACACGATGCTCGCGGGCGACCGGGTGCCGCACTTCGTGAAGGTGATGCTGGAGTGCAATCCGGCCGCCGTCTTCATCGACCTGATGCGCTTCGCCCTCATCGACAGCTTCGGCACGTCCCACCTGCCGCCGCACGTGTGGGCGATCGCCGCGGGCTGGGCGTTGGTGTGCGGCGTGGGCGGATTCGTGTGGTTCTGGCAGGCGGAGGAGAGGTACGGCCGTGGCTGACACCGACGAGCGGGTGCCGACCGTCGTCGTGGACGACGTCCACATCACGTACCGGGTCAACGGCGCCCGCACCGGGAAGGGCAGCGCCACCTCGGCGCTCAGCCGGATCGTCTCGCGCCGCAGGCCCCCCGGGGTGCGCGAGGTGCACGCGGTGAAGGGGGTGAGCTTCGCGGCGTACAAGGGCGAGGCCATCGGCCTGATCGGCTCCAACGGCTCGGGGAAGTCCACCCTGCTCAAGGCCATCGCCGGTCTGCTGCCCGCGACGAGGGGCCGGGTCCACACCCACGGCCAGCCCTCGCTGCTCGGGGTGAACGCGGCGCTGATGGGCGATCTGACCGGGGAGCGCAACGTGGTGCTCGGCGGTCTCGCGATGGGCATGACGCGGGCTCAGATCCGCGAGCGCTACCAGGACATCGTCGATTTCTCCGGCATCGACGACAAGGGCGACTTCATCTCCCTGCCGATGAGGACGTACTCCTCCGGCATGGGCGCCCGGCTGCGCTTCTCGATCGCCGCCGCCAGGAGCCACGACGTCCTGCTGATCGACGAGGCGCTGTCCACCGGCGACGCCAGGTTCCAGCGGCGCAGCAAGGAACGGATCAAGGAGCTGCGCAAGGAGGCCGGCACGGTCTTCCTGGTCAGCCACAGCAACAAGTCGATCACCGAGACCTGCGACCGGGCGATCTGGCTGGAGGCGGGCACGCTCCGGATGGACGGCCCCGCGCAGGAGGTCGTGGCCGCCTACGAGCGGTTCACCTCCGGAAAGAAGTAGGCCGCGCCCCCTCGGTACGAGCTAAACTCCCGGGGCTCACCAGGGGGTTCGAGCACAGGAGTCCGAACAGGGGGACACATGCAGGACGGAGTGCCGGGGCCGCTGCGGGCGGACGATCCGCGCGAGATCTCCGGTTACGTACTGCGGGCCCGGGTGGGCGAGGGCGGGATGGGCACCGTCTACCTCTCGCACACCCGGGGCGGCCAGCCCGTCGCGCTGAAGGCGGTCCGCCGGGAGTACGCGCGGGACGCGGCGTTCCGGGTGCGGTTCGCCCGCGAGGTGGCCACCGCCCGCCGGGTCTCCGGCTACCACCTGGTGCCGGTCGTCGATCACGACGCCGAGGGGGAGACGCCCTGGCTCGCCACCCATTACGTCCCCGGCCTGCCGCTGGACACCGTCGTCGACCGGTACGGGCCGCTGCCGACGGCCACCGTGCTCCGGCTGGCCGGCTGTCTGGCCGGTGCGCTGGCCTCGGTCCACTCCGCCGGGGTCATCCACCGCGACGTCAAGCCCGGCAATCTGCTGCTCGCCGCGAGCGGCCCCTGGCTGCTCGACTTCGGCATCGCGCGCACGTCGGACCTGCGCACCCTCACCACGGTGGGCCGGCTGGTCGGAACCCCGAAGAACATGTCGCCCGAGCACGCGCTGGGCAGGCCCCTGACGTCCGCGTCCGACGTGTTCGCGCTCGGGCTGCTGGCCGCCGAGGCCGCCACCGGGGAGCACCCGTACGGACGGGGCCACGGTCTCGCGGTGGCCGCCCGCATCGCGGAGACCGACCGCGAGCCCCCGGCGCTGGACCACCACCCCGAACCGCTGCGCCGGCTGCTCCGGCTCTGCCTCGCGGCCCGGCCCGAGGACCGCCCCTCGGCCCCGGAGGTCGCCGAACTGTGCCGGCGGGCGCTCGGCGCCGACGACGTGCGGGGGCTGCGGGACTTCACCGGCTGGCTGCCGGACCCGGTGGCCTCGGCCGTGGCCCGGATCGAGGCGGCGACCCGGCCCCGCTCCGCCGCGTACACGCCCACGTACGTGCCGACCGTGCGCGATCCGCTGGCCGCCGAATGGAAGCGCCGGGTCCGCCGGAACCCGTTCCCGGGCAGCTGACTTGACGGGCCGGAAGGTGTCGTAGTCTCATCCGGCACACTTCCAGTGATGAGCGGGGGAGGCTCCCATCAGTACCGGCACCGGTGACGTGCTCACATCTCTCGGCCCCCAGGATCCGCGCGAGATCTCCGGGTACCGGCTGATCGCCCGGATCGGCGAGGGCGGCATGGGCACCGTCTACCTCTCGCACACCCGGGGCGGCCAGGCCGTCGCGCTGAAGCTGATCCGCCGCGAGTTCGGCGACGATCCGGAATTCCGCCGCCGGTTCGACCAGGAGGTGCAGGCCGCCCGGCGCGTGCAGGGCTACCACCTGGTGCCGGTCGTCGACCACGACACCTCCGGCCCGCTCCCCTGGCTGGCCTCGGCGTTCGTCCCCGGTCTCGCGCTCCAGACGGTCCTGGAGTCCCACGGCCCGCTGCCGCTGCCCGCGGTCTTCCGGCTCGTCGGCTGCACCGCGCAGGCGCTGGGCGCCATCCACGCCGCCGGGGTCGTCCACCGGGACCTGAAGCCCGGCAACATCCTGCTCGGCGCGACGGGTCCGTACGTCATCGACTTCGGGATCGCCCGTGCCACCGACGCCACCCAGCTCACCGGCAGCGGGGTCATCGGGACGCCGCAGTACATGTCGCCGGAGCACGCGCTCGGCGAGCAGGTCGGGCCGGCCACGGACGTGTTCTCGCTGGGGCTGATCGCGGCCGTCGCGGCGACCGGACGGCACCCGTACGGGGCGGGCGGAGCCCTCACCGTGGCCACCCAGATCGCCAACACCGCCAGCCGCCCGCCCCGGCTGGACGAGTACCCGGCCGAGCTGCGCCCGCTGCTCGAACGCTGTCTGACCGCCGACCCGGGCACCCGCATCACCCCCGCCGAACTGGCGTCCCTGTGCGAGCAGGCCGCGGGCCGGCCGCTGCGGGAGGCCGGCGACTGGCTGCCCGCGCCGGTCGCCGCCCGGATCGCCCACCACGAGCAGGCCGCGCAGCGGCCCCCGCAGCCGACGGACCCTGCGGCCCCGCCCGCGTACCCGCCGAACGCGCCGCAGACCGGCCCCAACCCCTACGCCACCGCCGGCACCGAGCCCAATCCCTACGCCACCGGCACCGTGCCGCCCGCCGCCTCCGCGCCGTCGTACGCGCCGGGCACGGGACAGGGCGCGGGCGGCGCGTGGCCCGGCACGACGCCGCTCACGCAGCCCCCCGGTGCGGTGCCGCCCGCCCAGGGCCCCGGCAACGGACCGTTCCCGGCGCATCAGCCGGCCCCGCAGCCGCCGGAGACCGGCTCCGCCGCGCCCCGCCGCAAGCGGCCGGTCCTGCTGATCGCCGCCGTGGTGGTCGCGTTCGCCACCGGCATCGGCGGCACGCTCTGGGTGCTCGGCAAGGACGCGGACGACGAGAAGAAGAGCGACACCGGCAGCAGCGCGCCGGGCCCCCGGAAGACCGGCACGGGCGGCGGCTCCACCACGGACGACTCCTCCGGCGGCTCCACCGGCGAGCCGGCCGGCACCGGGTCGAAGAACCCCCCGCCCGCCTCGTACAAAGAGATCTTCAAGGACAAGCCGCTGACCCTGCGCACCCCGTCGGGCCTGGACAACACCTACGTCGACATGGACGTCCCGATCGTGGACCCCAACAGGGGGGTCGACTCGGAGGACCGCGAACTCAACGCCTCGTACGACACGCTGGAGTTCAACCGGGCGCTGGGCAAGGCGAACGGCGAAACCCCCGAGGCGTGCCACACCGCCGCCAAGCAGAACCCCCTCCCCAGTTCGGTCTCCAGCGAGACGCTGAACAAGGAGAAGACCATCGTGGCGGGCGACGTGATGTGCAGCGTGACCTCCGAGGGCAACCTCGCCCAGTGGAAGATCTCCAACGTGGTGTTCAACGCGGACAAGGAGACCCCCACCTACGAGGGCACGCTGACCCTCTGGAAGATCGACTGAGGGTCGTTTCCGGGGCGTTCCCGCCGGACGGCGGCGGAAGCGCCCCGCAGCGGCTCCGTCCGCCGCCGTCCGGAAAAGACGGCGGCGGTCGCCGGACCGACCGGCCCGGCGACCGCCTCTCACCCCTCGGGCGTCACGCGTGCGTGCGCAGCAGGGTCCGCATCGTCCGCATGGCCACCGACAGGTTCGCCAGGTCGAAGGCGTCCGAGCCCTGGATCTCGTCGAGCGTGGAGCGCGAACGCGTGAGGATCGCCGCGTTCTTCTCCTCCCATGCCTGGAACCGCTCCTCCGGCGTCGAGCTCCCGTTGCCCACCGACAGCACGTCCGCGGTGAGCGCGGCGTGCGCCGCGTACAGGTCCTCGCGGATGGAGGCGCGGGCCATGGACTGCCAGCGGTCGGCCCGCGGCAGCTCGATGATCCGGTCCATCAGCCGGGTGATGCCCAGCCGGTCGGCGAGGTCGTAGTACACCTCGGCGACGGCGAGCGGTTCCTTGCCGGTGCGCTCCGCGATCGCCACGATGTCCAGCGCCGGGAAGGCGGAGGAGAATCCGGCAACCCGCTGGGCCAGCTCGCCCGGGACGCCCGCCTCGGTGAGCTCGTCCAGGATCGACTGGTACCACTCCAGGTCGGTGCCCTTCAGCATCTTGGGCAGCTCGGCCCAGACCTGCTCGACCCCGGCCTTGAAGAAGTCGACCGTCTCGGCGATCTCCAGCGGCTGCGGCCGGTTGCCGAGCAGCCAGCGGGAACCGCGCTCGACGAGCCGGCGCGAGTGCAGCCGGACCTGGGTCTGGACATCGGCGGCGACCTCGTTGTCGAGCGCCTCCACGGCGTCCCACACCTGGCCGAGGCCGAAGATCTCACGGGCCGCGAACTGCGCCCGCACGATCTCCTCGATCGAGGCGCCGGTCTCCTCCCGCAGCCGGTGCAGGAAGGTCGAACCACCGCTGTTCACCGTGTCGTTGACCAGGACGGTGGTGATGATCTCGCGGCGCAGCGCGTGCCCGTCGACCGCCTCGGGGAACCGCTCGCGCAGCTGGTGCGGGAAGTAGGCGTGCAGCAGCGTCTGCAGGTGCGGGTCGTCCGGCAGGCTGGTGCGGATCAGCTCCCGGGCGGCGGTGATCTTCGTGTAGGCGAGCAGCACGGCGAGTTCGGGCTGGGTGAGCCCCTTGCCGGAGTTGAGCAGCTCGCGGATCTGCCGGTCGTTGGGCAGGAACTCCAGACCGCGGTCGAGGTCGCCGTCACGGCCCAGCCGGCGCATGAAGCGCTGGTGGGCGTGGAGCAGGGAGGACGACTGGGCCGTGGCGTTGGCGAGCGCCACGTTCTGCGCGTAGTTGTTGCGCAGGACCAGGCGGCCGATCTCGTCGGTCATCTCGGCGAGCAGCTTGTTGCGCTGCTTGACGGTCATGTCGCCGTCCCGGACCAGGCCGTTGAGCAGGATCTTGATGTTCACCTCGTGGTCGGAGGTGTCCACGCCGGCGCTGTTGTCGATCGCGTCGGTGTTGATCCGGCCGCCGGTGCGGGCGAACTCGATCCGGCCGAGCTGGGTGGCACCGAGGTTGCCGCCCTCGCCGACGACCTTGGCCCGCAGGTCCTCGCCGTTGACCCGGATCGCGTCGTTGGCCTTGTCGCCGACGTCCGCGTTCGACTCGGCGGAGGACTTGATGTACGTGCCGATGCCGCCGTTCCACACCAGGTCCACGGGGGACTTGAGGATGGTCTGCATCAGGTCGGCGGGCGTCATCTTGGTGACTCCCGGCTCGATGCCGAGCGCCTCGCGGATGTGCGCGTTGATCGGGATGGACTTGGCGCTGCGCGGGTGGACGCCGCCGCCCGCGGAGAGCAGTTCCTTGTCGTAGTCGGCCCAGGAGCTGCGCGGCAGCTCGAACAGGCGACGCCGCTCGGCGTAGGAGGTGGCGGCGTCCGGGGTCGGGTCGAGGAAGATGTGCCGGTGGTCGAAGGCGGCGACGAGCCGGATGTGCTCGGAGAGCAGCATGCCGTTGCCGAACACGTCACCGGACATGTCGCCGACGCCGACGACGGTGAAGTCCTGGGTCTGGGTGTCGTGGCCCAGCTCGCGGAAGTGCCGCTTGACGGACTCCCAGGCGCCGCGGGCGGTGATGCCCATGCCCTTGTGGTCGTAACCGGCGGAGCCGCCGGAGGCGAAGGCGTCGCCGAGCCAGAAGCCGTACGCGACGGCGACCTCGTTGGCGATGTCGGAGAAGCTCGCGGTGCCCTTGTCGGCGGCGACGACCAGGTAGGTGTCGTCCTCGTCGTGCCGGACGACGTCCTTGGGCGGTACGACCTCGCCGGCCACCATGTTGTCGGTGATGTCGAGCAGCGCCGAGATGAAGGTGCGGTACGAGGCGATGCCCTCGGCCATCCAGGCGTCGCGGTCGACGGCCGGGTCCGGGAGCTGCTTGGCGACGAAGCCGCCCTTGGCGCCGACGGGCACGATGACGGTGTTCTTGACCATCTGCGCCTTGACCAGGCCGAGGATCTCCGTGCGGAAGTCCTCGCGCCGGTCCGACCAGCGCAGACCGCCTCGGGCGACCTTGCCGAAGCGCAGGTGGACGCCCTCGACGCGCGGCGAGTAGACCCAGATCTCGAAGGCCGGCCGGGGCGCGGGCAGGTCCGGGATGGACTGCGGGTCGAACTTCATCGAGACGTAGCCGTGCGGCTTGCCGCTGTCGGCCATCTGGAAGAAGTTGGTGCGCAGGGTGGCCTTGATGACGGTGAGGAAGGAGCGCAGGATGCGGTCCTCGTCGAGCGAGGCGACCTGGTCCAGGGCCCCGTCCAGCTCCTCCAGGAGGCCGTCGGTCAGCTCGGTGCCGGCGCTCTGCCGCTCCGGGGACATCCGGGCCTCGAAGAGCGAGACCAGCAGCCGGGTGGTGTGGACGTTGTTGCGGAGAGTGCTCTCCATGTAGTCCTGGCTGAACGTCGATCCGGCCTGGCGCAGGTACTTGGCGTAGGCACGCAGCACCATCGCCTGGCGCCAGGTCAGCCCGGCGCCCAGGACCAGCGAGTTGAAGCCGTCGTTCTCGGCCTCCCCGGTCCACACGGCGGCGAAGGCGTCCTGGAAGCGGTCGCGGGCGTCGTCGGCGAGGTAGTTGCCGCCGGTCTGCGGCATCCGGAGCCCGAAGTCGTAGATCCAGGCGTGCGTACGGTCCGCGCAGCGCAGCTCGTACGGGCGCTCGTCGACGACCTCGACGCCGAGCCGCTGGAGGGCCGGGAGCACGGCGGACAGGGAGACCTGCTCGCCGGTCCGGTAGATCTTGAAGCGGCGCTCGCCGGGGGCGGCGCCGACCGGCTCGTACAGGCTGAGGGCGAAGTCCTTCTCGTCCTTCTTGAGCGCTTCGAGGTGGACCAGGTCGGCCACGGCGGCGCGCGGCGTGTGGTCGGCCTTGTAGCCCTCGGGGAAGGAGTGGCCGTACTGGCGCAGCAGTTCGGCGGCCCGTTCCTCGCCGCACTCGGCGCCCAGCGCCTCCTGGAAGCCGTCCGCCCAGGAGCGGGCGGCCTCGACGAGCCGGGCCTCGATGCGGTCGGCCTCGGCGTCGGTGAGGTCGGGCAGTTCGGTACCGGGGGCGACCCGGACGACGAAGTGCAGCCGGGAGAGGATCGACTCGGTGTTCCAGGCGGTGAAGTCGACGCTGATGCCGCCCAGTTCCTCCTTGAGGATGTCGATCAGGCGCAGGCGCACACCGGTGGTGTAGCGGTCGCGCGGCAGGTAGACGATCGCGGAGTAGTAGCGCCCGTACTCGTCCTGGCGCAGGTAGAGCCGCAGCCGGCGGCGCTCCTGGAGGTAGAGGACGGAGGTGACCACGGAGCGCAGCTGGTCGACGGGCGTCTGGAAGAGCTCGTCGCGCGGGTACGTCTCCAGGATCTGGAGCAGGTCGCGGCCGTCGTGGCTGTTGGGCGAGAAGCCCGCGCCCTCCAGCACCTCGGCGACCTTGCGGCGGATGACGGGCACCCGGCGCACGGACTCGGTGTAGGCGGCGGAGGAGAACAGGCCGAGGAAGCGGCGCTCGCCGATGACGTTGCCGGCCTCGTCGAACTTCTTCACGCCGACGTAGTCGAGGTAGCTGGGGCGGTGCACGGTCGACCGGCTGTTGGCCTTGGTGAGGATGAGGAGCTTGCGCTCCCGGGCCTTGGCGCGGGCGTCGGCGGGCAGCCGGTCGAAGGAGGGGCTGACCGGGTGCGCCTCGTCGACGCTGTGGTGCGGGTCGGAGCGCAGGATGCCGAGGCCGGTGCCGGCGACGGCGGCCAGCGAGTCGCCGTCCTTCAGCTCGTACTCGCGGTAGCCGAGGAAGGTGAAGTGGTCGGCGGCGAGCCAGCGCAGCAGTTCCCTGGCCTCGTTGACCTCTTCGTCGGCGAGGTCGTCGAGCGGTTCGCCGGGCAGGTCGTCGGCGATGCGCAGCGCGGCCTCGCGCATCTTCTCCCAGTCCTCGACGGTCTCCCGCACGTCGGACAGGACGCGCAGCAGGTCGGCGGTGATCTGCTGGAGGTCGGCGCGGTCGGTCTCGCGGTCGATCTCGACGTGGATCCAGGACTCGACGAGCGCGTCGTGCGGCAGCTCGGCCTTGCCGTCCTTCGTGCCGCCCTTTGCGCTCTTGCCGCCCTGCGGGCCCGCCTGGAGGCCGTTGCCCTCGGTGAGGACCTCGATGAGCCGGCCGGTGACGTCCCGGCGCACGACGACCTGCGGGTGGATCACGACGTGGATGCCGCGCCCCTGCCGGGACAGCTCGTTGGTGACGGAGTCGACCAGGAACGGCATGTCGTCGGTGACCACCTCGACGACGGTGTGGCTGCACGTCCAGCCGTTCTCCTCGACGGTCGGGGTGTGCACCCGGACGTTGGCCGTGCCCTGCGGGCGCGTTTCGGCCAGTCGGTAGTGGGAGGAGGCGGCCCCGAAGACGTCCACGGGGTCGCGGCCCGTGATGTCCTCGGGAGCGGTGTGCAGGTAGTAGCGCTGGAGATAGGAGAGGAGTACGTCCTGCCCGGGACGTTCCTGCTCGTCCCCGGTGCCCGCGACACGGACCCGGGAGGTACCGCCCGGCCCGCCGACACCACCGCCCGGGCTGTTGTCAGCTACCCTCGCGGCTCGTGCGAGCAGCTCGGCCTTGGCTTCGTCCAGCTTGGTCTGCATGTCCTCTGGCTCCTGTCGCGCGCCGTTGCGTGACGTAGGTGGAATAGGCGGCATAGCACCACGACCCGGATCTTCCGGTCCGGGTCGACGCTACCGCTCTGCCGCTGTGAGAGATGCCCGGGACCGTTTCGGCCCCTTCGGGGAGTCGGTCCGGGCGGTGCGGATCGGCGACGGCCCGGAGGGTGTGCCACTCCGGGTGCGGGCCGGGGGCTCCACTGCCCCCGAGGCGTATCGCGCTGATCACGGGGTCCAGGCTATCTCGCCCGGACCCTTCGTCGTCATGAGTTGTATATGTCCAAAAAACGGCGCTGAATTTGACACCTTGGACAGCGCGCCTGTCCGTATTGCCGCACTCTGGTAACGAACAGGCCGACGAACCGTGGGAGCCCCACCATGGCACCGAAGATCCTGATCGTCACCGGCGACGCCGCCGAGTCCCTGGAGGTCCTCTACCCGTACCAGCGACTGCGCGAGGAGGGGTACGACGTCCACGTCGCGGCTCCCAGCCGCAAGACGCTGCGCTTCGTGGTCCACGACTTCGTGCCCGGGTTCGACACCTATACCGAGAAGCCCGGCTACACCTGGCCCGCCGACCTGGCCTTCTCCGAGGTCGACGCCGGGGACTACGCGGCCCTGGTGATCCCGGGCGGCCGGGCCCCCGAGTACCTGCGCAACGACGCGGAGCTGCGCAAGATCCTCAAGGCGTTCTTCGACTCGGACCGGCCCGTGGCCCAGATCTGCCACGGACCGCTGATGACCGCGGCGATCGGCGCGCTGACCGGCCGGCACGTCACGGCGTACCCCGCGCTGGAGCTGGACATGCAGGCGGCGGGCGCCACCTTCGAGGACCACGAGGTGGTGGTCGACGGCGCGCTGGTCTCCGCCCGGGCCTGGCCGGACCACTCGGCGTGGATGCGCGAGTTCCTGAAGATCCTCCGCGAGAAGGCCCCGGTCGACGCCTGACCTCCCGGCCCGGTGCTTCAGCCGGCCGGCGCGGCGCCCGCCCGGGCCCCGTGCGTGAGGTGTGTCACCCGGTCAGCTGCTCGGCGAGGTGCGCGGCCTCGGCCAGGCTGTCCACCACCGGCACCCCGGCGGCCTCCAGACTGGCCCTGCTGTGCGACCCGCCGGTGTAGAGCACGGCCTTCGCGCCGACGTGGGCCGCGGCCACGGCGTCGTCCACCGCGTCACCGATGACCACCGTGTACTGCGGGGATATCCCGTCCAGCGCGGCCAGGTGCCGTTCCATGTACCGCGCCTTGCTGCCGCCGGACGGCCCGGTGCGCCCGTCGACCCGTACGAAATGCGGCTCGATGCCGTAGCCCCGCACCACGGGGACCAGCTCGTCGTGCCCGTACATGCTCAGCAGCGACTGGCTGCGTCCGGCCAGCCGCCACTGCGCGAGGAGCTCCTCGGCCCCCTCGGTGAGCCCGCAGGCGGCCCGCCGCTCGGTGTAGTGCCGGTGGAACACGCCGTCCATCCGCTCCCACTCGGCCTCCGTGGGCAGCCGGCCCATCAGCCGTTCGTAGAAGCGGGGTATCGGGACGCAGTACATCTCCCGGTACTGCTCCAGCGTGATCGGTTCCAGTCCGATCTCGCCGAACGCGGCGTTCGTCGCGCCGACGACCGCGACGTTGTCGTCGAGCAGTGTGCCGTTCCAGTCCCAGACCAGATGCGTACGGTGCTTCCCATGCGTCCCCATGCGTAAGAAAGTACCCGCCAGGTCCGACAGCCCGTTCGAGAAACCGCTCCCCCGGACGCCTCCGGCCGGTCTCTCCGGCCGGTTTCCCTCCGTCGCGTCCGGGCGGGCCCCCGGGCCGCCCCTCAGCCGAGCAGGTTCGGGATCTCCTGGATGCCGAACCACAGCAGCTCGTGGTCCTCGGCGCCGTCCACGGTGAACTGCGCGTCGTCGTCACCGAGATCCGCGGCCCCCAGCGCCGTGACGGCGGCCGTGACGTCCTCCCGCGCGTCGTCCGAGTCGACGTGCACGGCGGCGGCCCTGGCGAGTGCCACGGAGGACGCGATCCGCACCTCGCCGAGCGAGGACGAGTCGAGGCTGCGGTCCGGATCGGCGACGGCCGCGCCGTCCGGTACGTCGACGGCGACGACGACCCGTCGGCACACCTCGCCGGGGTCCCGGGCGATCATGCGCAGGGAGGCGGAGGCGGCCCGGTTGAGCGCCGCGTACTCCAGTTCCTCGATGTCGTCGGAGACGTACCACTCGCGCAGTCCGGGCGTCACCGCGTACGCGGTCAGCGGGCCGGGACCGATCTCGCCCGCCTTGTGCGCCGCTGCGAGACCGGAGAGGGTCAGGGGGACGTACACGCGCATGGCTGGGCCGCTTTCGTAGTCGGAAACGCCCTCAGGATACGTGCGACGTCCCCCTTTGGGGTCACCTGCGCCGACTCCGGTCCGTCCACCCGGCGACCGCCCCTCACCCTCCCGCCGCCCGCCGCACACCCCGCCCACCGACGTCCGCGTCACCCGGATAGGTGATTCGCCCCGGCCGCTCCGTGAGCCCCGCCACCGCTTGCGGCCCGTTCCCGGCCGCCGTAGAAGATCCCCATCAGAAGTTACCGCCCGGTATGTAACCGGGACTCTGAAGCACGGGGGCGATGAACGATGAGCACGAACAGGACCCGGCCCGCCGGACGCCACGACCGGCGCGGGCCCCACTCCGTACCACCCCAGCGCACGAGGGTTCCCCGGCGCGTGCGCCCCCACCACTGGTTCGCCGAACGCCTCCTCGCGGTGCTCAGCGGTCAACGTCCGGTGCACTGGATGCTCGGCCACACCATCGGCGAGGCGTACGACCAGCTGGCCGAGCTGGCCCCGCGCACCCCGCTCAGGAGCCGCGGCGCCCGCCCCGTGATCCGCATGTGCCACGGCGCCCAGCCGGCGCCCGGCGTGGTGGAGGCATGCGCGAGCATCGCGGCGGGCGAACAGGTACGGGCGATGGCCTTCCGCCTGGAACAGGGCACCGACCTCCGCTGGCGCTGCGCAGCGGTGGAACTGGGCGGCGAACGCCTCCAGACCCCCCTGCCCCACTGACCTCCGGGGAGGGCCGGAACCACCGGGACAGGAACCGGAACGGAGGAACGCAGGAGCAGAGGAACGGAGGAGGAGCACCAGAAAGCGACGAGACGGACACAACGGGGCCGAGGCCCCGTCCCCACCCGGAAAGGAGCTCCAACGCCCCACAGACCCCACCCAGGACGCCCCGGAGCCCCACTCCGAGCGGCCGACCCGACTCGCTCCCGCTCTTTCCCCCCGGCGATTGAGGGACGGGGCGCAATCCGCCCCTCTCCGCCCTCGGCAGGCGGGGCGAAACAGCCCCCTCCGCGTTCGAGGAGCGGGGCGAAACTCAGCCCCTCCGGCGATTGAGGAGCGGGGTGCAATCCACCCCTCTCCGCGTTCGAGGGACGGGGCGAATCCAGCCCCTCCGGCGATTGAGGAGCGGGGCCCGGGGCGGAGCCCCGGTTACGGGAAGGGGCGGGTAGGGGACAGCCCCGCGCAGCGGCCACCCCGCACAACGCGCCCCGCCCCCGCCCTCGCCACCCGCCACAGCCACAGCCACAGCCACAGCCACAGCCACAGCCACAGCGAACCCAAAACAGGCCGGGGCCGGACGCCACCCTCACGCGCCCGACCCCGGCCCCGGACCGACCACCGTCCCACCGACAACATCGGCGGAACCGGCGCCCCGACCCTTCCTCACCTCACCTCACTACTTCTTGCGGCGCCGGCCCCCGCCGTTCTTCTGCGCCTTGCGCCGCTCCGCCCGGGTCAGCCCGTCCGACTCGGACCCGGTCGTGCCGCTGCCGCTGGAGAAGTCGCCCTCGACGACGCCGCCCTCCCCGTCCACCGTGGGGGCGGAGAAGTGCAGCCGGTCGGGACGCTGCGGAGCGTCGAGCCCCTTGGCCCGGATCTCCGGACGCGCCGCCGGTACGGCGTCCTCCTTGACGAGCGAGGTCCGCTCGGCCTCGTCCTGCACCGGAACCTCCTCGACCTGCTGCTCGACCTGGACCTCCAGGTTGAACAGGTAGCCGACGGACTCCTCCTTGATGCCCTCCATCATGGCGTTGAACATGTCGAAGCCCTCGCGCTGGTACTCGACCAGCGGGTCCTTCTGCGCCATGGCCCGCAGGCCGATGCCCTCCTGGAGGTAGTCCATCTCGTAGAGGTGCTCACGCCACTTGCGGTCGAGGACGGACAGCACCACACGCCGCTCCAGCTCACGCATGATGTCCGAGCCGAGCTGCTTCTCGCGCGCGTCGTACTGCTCGTGGATGTCGTCCTTGATCGACTCGCCGATGAACTCGGCCGTGATCCCGGCCCGGTCACCGGCCGCGTCCTCGAGCTCCTCGATGGTGACCTTCACCGGGTAGAGCTGCTTGAACGCGCTCCACAGCCGGTCCAGGTCCCATTCCTCGGCGAAGCCCTCGGCGGTCTCCTGACGGATGTAGTCGTCGATCGTGTCGTCCATGAAGTGGCGGATCTGGTCCTGCAGATCCTCGCCCTCCAGGACGCGGCGGCGCTCGCCGTAGATGACCTCGCGCTGCCGGTTGAGCACCTCGTCGTACTTCAGGACGTTCTTGCGCGTCTCGAAGTTCTGCTGCTCGACCTGCGACTGGGCCGACGCGATCGCCCGCGTCACCATCTTGTTCTCGATCGGCACGTCGTCCGGCACGTTGGCCATCGACATGACCCGCTCGACCATCTGCGCCTTGAACAGCCGCATCAGGTCGTCGCCGAGCGACAGGTAGAAGCGGGACTCGCCCGGGTCGCCCTGACGGCCGGAACGACCGCGCAGCTGGTTGTCGATGCGCCGCGACTCGTGCCGCTCGGTACCGAGGACGTAGAGGCCGCCGAGCTCCTTGACCTCTTCGAACTCCGCCTTCACGGCCTGCTCGGCCTTCTCCAGCGCGGCGGGCAGCGCGGCCGCCCACTCCTCGACGTGCTCGACGGGGTCGAGGCCGCGCTGGCGCAGCTCCGCCTCGGCGAGGTCGTCGGGGTTGCCGCCGAGCTTGATGTCGGTGCCTCGGCCGGCCATGTTCGTCGCGACCGTGACCGCGCCCTTGCGGCCCGCCTGGGCGACGATCGTCGCCTCCCGGTCGTGCTGCTTGGCGTTGAGCACCTCGTGCTGGACACCGCGCTTGGAGAGCTGCTGCGAGAGGTACTCGGACTTCTCGACCGAGGTGGTGCCGACCAGGATCGGCTGGCCCTTCTCGTGCTTCTCGACGATGTCGTCGACGACCGCGGCGAACTTCGCGACCTCGGTGCGGTAGATCAGGTCCGACTGGTCGGCGCGGACCATCGGCCGGTTGGTCGGGATCGGCACCACGCCGAGCTTGTAGATCTGGTGGAACTCGGCGGCCTCGGTCATCGCCGTACCGGTCATGCCGGAGAGCTTGTCGTAGAGGCGGAAGAAGTTCTGCAGGGTGATCGTGGCGAGGGTCTGGTTCTCGTCCTTGATGTCCACCCCTTCCTTCGCCTCGATCGCCTGGTGCATGCCCTCGTTGTAGCGGCGGCCGGCGAGGATACGGCCGGTGTGCTCGTCGACGATCATGACTTCGCCGTCGATGACGACGTAGTCCTTGTCCTTCTTGAAGAGTTCCTTGGCCTTGATGGCGTTGTTGAGGTACCCGACGAGAGGGGTGTTCACCGACTCGTAGAGGTTCTCGATGCCGAGCCAGTCCTCGACCTTCGAGACGCCGGGCTCGTGGATGGCGACGGTCCGCTTCTTCTCGTCGACCTCGTAGTCGCCGGTCTCCTCGATGCCCTTGAGCGGGTTGCCCGCCTCGCCCTTGGTGAGGCGGGTGACCAGCTTGGCGAAGTCGCCGTACCACTTGGTGGCCTGGTCGGCCGGGCCGGAGATGATCAGCGGCGTACGGGCCTCGTCGACGAGGATCGAGTCGACCTCGTCGACCACGGCGAAGTTGTGGCCGCGCTGGACGAGCTCGTCCGCGGACCACGCCATGTTGTCGCGGAGGTAGTCGAAGCCGAACTCGTTGTTCGTGCCGTACGTGATGTCGCAGGCGTACTGCTCACGGCGCTGGGCCGGCGTCATGTTGGCGATGATGCAGCCGACGGTCAGGCCCAGGAACTTGTGGACCCGCCCCGTCAGTTCGGAGTCGCGCTCGGCCAGGTAGTCATTGACCGTGATCAGGTGCACGCCCTTGCCGGAGAGCGCGTTGAGATACGCCGGCAGGGTGCCGACCAGGGTCTTGCCCTCGCCGGTCTTCATCTCGGCCACGTAGCCGAGGTGCAGGGCTGCGCCGCCCATCATCTGGACGTCGTAGTGGCGCTGTCCGAGGACTCGCTTGGCGGCCTCACGGACGGTCGCGAATGCTTCGGGGAGCAGGTCGTCCAGGCTCTCGCCGTCCGCGTACCGTTCCTTGTACTCGTCGGTGAGCGCCCGCAGCTCGGCGTCGGAGAGGTTGACGAAGTCCTCTTCGATGGAGCTGACCTGGTCCGCGATGCGGTGCAGTTTGCGCAGGATCTTGCCTTCGCCTGCACGCATGAGCTTGTTGAAGACGGACACTGAGGCTGGTCTCCTTGCCGGTCGGGCCTGGCACTGGGTCGTGTGTGGACTCTGGCGCGGGCACGGCAGGTGGGCCCCACCGCAACGGCCATCGTAAGCGAGGACCCGGCCGCGCCGGGAGGGCTGCCGCCGCGTTGGCCCCACCGTCCCTCATGGCTCAACGGCCGGGGGGCTCCGAAGGTGCCGGGAAGTACGAAAAGTGTTCGCCTCTCGACCGGTGCCTCACCAGAATCCGTGCATGGACCCGATCACCCTCACCACCGACCGTCTGTCGCTGCGTCCCTTCACCGGCGGGGACGTCGACGAAATCCACGCGGCCTGCCAGGATCCGGACATCAGGCGCTGGACGGTCGTGCCCTCCCCCTACAGCCGCGCCGACGCCGAGCTCTTCGCCGAGAAGCTGTGTCCCGAGGGCTGGCGCGACGGCTCCGCGTACAACTTCGCGGTGGTCCTGCGCACCGGCGGGGCCCTGGTGGGCGCGCTCGGCGTCACCCGCCGCGCCCTTCCGGGCCTGTACGAGGTGGGGTTCTGGTCCGCTGCCGCGCACCGGGGGCGCGGCCACACGACGGAAGCGGTGCTGGCCGCCGCCCGCTGGGCGTTCACGGAGCTGGGCTGCGACCGGCTGGAGTGGCGGGCCGAGGTCGGCAACACCGCCTCGCGCGCCGTGGCTCTGCGGGCGGGGTTCCGGATGGAGGGCGAGCAGCGTTCGGGGCTGTTCAACAAGGGGGTGCGGCGCGATGCCTGGGTGGGGGCGCTGCTCCCCTCCGACCTCGGTCTGCCGGGCACCCACCCCTATCTGCCCGTCCCCTGAACGAGTGGCCCCGTCGGCCGGTCCCGGTTCCGGCGGAACCGGGACCGACTGTCAGTGCCTGCCTCTAGGGTGCGGGGCATGACCTCTGTGCCGCCTCCCGCCGCCGAACTCTCCGCCGACCAGGCGCGCAGGATCGCCCTGCGCGCCCAGGGCTTCCTGGGCGCTCCGGACCGCAGGGCCGGAATTCCGGGGCTGCTGCGGCATCTCGGCGCCGTGCAGCTCGACACGATCTCGGTGCTCGCCCGGTCGCACGAGCTGATTCCGTACGCCCGCCTCGGTGCGGTCGGCCGGCGCACGATCGAGGAGGCGTACTGGTCGGGCGGCCGTGCCTTCGAGTACTGGTCGCACGCGGCGTGCATCCTGCCGGTCGAGGAGTGGCCGCACTTCGCGTTCCGTCGCCGCGCCTACCGCTCGCGCCCGCAGTGGCACCACGACCTGCCGGACGGCGTGTACGAGACGGTGATCAAGCAGTTGCGCGCCGAGGGTCCGCTGACGGCGACGGAGCTGGGCGGCGCGAAGAACGGCGGCGAGTGGTGGGACTGGTCGGGGTCGAAGGTCGCCGTGGAGCGCGCCCTGATGTACGGCGAGGTGGTGTGCACCGAGCGGCGCGGCTGGAAGCGGGTGTACGACCTCGCCGAGCGGGCCCTGCCCGATGCCGTGCTCCACGACGACCTGGACGACAAGGAGTGCCTGCGGCGGCTGGTCGCGCTGGCGGGGCGGTCCCTGGGGGTGGGCACCCGGGCGGACATCGCGGACTACCACCGGCTGAAGGGCGAGCAGTTCGACGCGGTGGTGGCGGACTCCGGTCTGGTGCCGGTGACGGTGCAGGGCTGGGCGAAGCCCGCCTGGGCGGACCCGGCGGCGCTGGCCTCGGAGCCGCGCGGCCGGCACCGTACGACCCTGTTGTCGCCGTTCGACTCGTTGATCTGGGAGCGGGCGCGCACCGAGCGGATCTTCGGTTTCACCCACCGCCTGGAGGCGTACGTCCCCAAGCCCAAGCGGGTCCACGGTTACTTCGCGATGCCGCTGCTGGCGGGCGGACGGCTGCAGGGCCGGGTGGACCCGGCGCGCGAGGGCAGCACGCTGGTCGCCCGGCAGGTGTCCCTGGAGAGCGGGAAGGCCGTGGTGCCGATGGCCGAGGCGCTGGTGGAGGCCGCGTCCTGGGTCGGCTGCACGGACGTCCGGCTGGAGCGGGTCGACGCGCCGGAACTGCGGGAACCGCTCACCCGGGAAATCGCCCGCGCCCTGGTGTGAGCGCGACCGTCTCCCCGCTCCTTGCCCGGTGCTTCACCTCTTTCCGGCACTGCTTCTTTCCAGCAGCGCTTCTTTCCGGTGCTGCCCCTTGCCGGTAGTGCTTCCTGCCGGTGCCCGACCCTTGGCCCGGCGCAGTTCCGTCCGGTCCCGTCGTCGTGACCCGTCCCTCCGCGGACGGGTCACCTGATCTCCAGGATCTTCTCCCGCATGGCGTAGACGACGGCTTCCATCCTGGAGTGCAGCTGGAGCTTCTCCAGAATGTTGCGGACGTGGTTCTTCACGGTGTTCTCGGAAATGAACAGTTCCTTCGCGATATCGCGGTTGTTCATGCCCGTGGCGACGAGTTTGAGGACTTCGAGCTCCCGGTCGGTGAGCCGGGGCGCGGGAACCAGTCTGCGTTCGTCGGTCTTCTGGATCATCGACTTGAACTCGGTGAGCAGTTTGGACGCCATGGAGGGGCTGATCTGGGACTGCCCGTCGGCGACCGCGCGAATCGCCGTGGCCACCTCGTCCGTGGAGATCTCCTTGAGGAGGTAGCCGGTGGCGCCGGCCTTGATCGCGTCGTAGAGGTCGGCCTCCTCGTCACTGATCGTCAGCATGATGATCTTCGCGCTCGGGGCCACCTCCTTGATCGCCGTGCAGGCCTCGATCCCGCCGCGCTTGGGCATCCGCACGTCCATCAGCACGATGTCGGGCAGCAGGTCGGCGGCCTTGTCGACTGCTTCCGACCCGTCTCCGGCCTCGCCGACGACCTGGATGTCCTCCTCCTGGGCGAGGACGATCTCCAGGCCTCTGCGGAAGAGCGCGTGGTCGTCCACCACGAGGACCCGGATCGGCTCCTTGCGGAAACCGTTGTCCGCGTCCGGGCCGCAGGCCCTCGCGATGTCGTCGGCGTCATTCGCGTCACGCACGGGCCCGAAGGCGTCCGCCATCGTTCCTCCCCCTGAAGGCCATGGCCTGAAGTTCACAAGCAGTCCGCCAACGGCAGTGCGCAGAGCACCGGTTGGCCTGGGACGCCATGATTCCATGCCTGGACGTCGGAGCGGCGATCCTGTGACCGCGCACCGGTGCCCCTGGGAGCGCACAGACGTTCCAGGGGCACCGCGAAAGCGTGGCGTCAGCCGCCGAGCGCGCCGCCCGCGCCACCGGCCTCGTCGGCGGCCAGCGGGTCGGTCCTCAGATGGATGACACCGTAGTCATAGGCGTGCCGCCGGTAGACGACACTGGGTTCCTTGGTCTCGGAGTCGACGAACAGGTAGAAGTCGTGCCCGACCAACTCCATTTCGTAGAGCGCCTGATCGAGCGACATCGGTGCGGCGACGTGCGTCTTCTCGCGCATCACCAGCGGGCCCTCGCCCTGGACCTCGAGCGAGCCGAACCTGGTGGTGGGCACGGACTCGGTCGTCTCACTGGCGATCAGGTCGCCCTCGCCGTTGAACGACGCCGCGTCCGGCACGTTCTCGGCGACCTCGGCAGCGGGAATGCGGCCGTTGCCACGGCGGCTGTAGCGCTTGTCGTGCTGCTTGCGCAGCCGCGCCTCCAGCTTGCCGGTGGCCAGGTCCAGCGCTGCGTACGGGTCGCCTGCGGCCGCTTCCGCCCGGATGACCGGGCCGCGCGAGCGGAGCGTGATCTCCACCCGGTCGGAACGGTCGGCCTGACGGGGGTTCGGCTCCTTGGACACCTCGACGTCGAGGCTGATCACCTTGCCGTCGAACTTCTGGATCTTGTCCAGCTTCAGCTTCTCGGCCACGTGCTTGCGGAACCGCTCGGGCACCTCGGTCTTGCGGCCCTTGACGACGATGTCCACGCAGAACTCCGTTCCCGGAAAACCCCGCTCAGTGGCGGAGCATCTCCCTTTTGCACCAGGCCCCGGTGACGACCGGAGCCGCGGACTCGGTGACTTCCACCTCCTCCTCCCCCGACGGCGGGGACTCCACCCCACCGAATTCCCAGCCTTGGGCTACTGGTGAGTTACCTGCCCGAAACCTGGTGGTGCATTCGTCGAGGTCCGGCATTCACCATTCCTCACAACCGAACATAGCCTGCTCTGCCGGTTGTCGGCACCCGCTACTCGCGCGTACCTCCGTTCCGGGTTTTTTACTCACTCACTACCTGCAACGATGCAAGTTCACCGAGAGTTCCGGTTTATTTCGAAGGCCGCGGGAGATACTGCGACAACAGCCGCCTGCCCGGCGCCGAAAACGGCTGTCGCGCGCCCGCCCGCGGCACCGGTCACCGCGCCGATCGCCCGCGCCGCCTCGGCGAGCGAGGCCCCGGTCGTCAGAAGGTCGTCCACCAGCACCACCCTTCCGGCCCCGAGCAGCCGTTCGCCCCCGGCCACGACCTCCAGGGCCCCCGCCAGATTCGCCTGCCGCTGCCGGGCCCCCAGCCCCGCCTGATCGGCCACCGGACGCCGCTGGCGCAGCACCGCGGCCACCCGTGCGCCGGTGCCGCCGCGTCTCAGCTCCCCCGCCGCGGCCAGCGCGATCCGGCGCGTCGGGTCATGCCCCCGCGCGGCCACCGCCCGCCGCGCCGAGGGCACGGGCACCAGCAGCAACGGGCCGTCACCGTCCGCCCGTCCCGCCCCGGCCCGTACGGCACCCGCCAACGCCTTGCCGAGCACACCGGCCAGTCCCAGCGCGCCCCGCTCCTTGTGGGCCAGGAGCACCGCCCGCACCGCTCTCTCGTACGCCGCCGCCGCATGCACCACCGGCAGGCCCGCGGGCTCCGGAACGGGCCTCACCCGGCGCGGGGCCCCGCCGAGGAGTTCCGCACGGCACTCCTCGCACAGCTCCGCGCGCGGCCTGCCGCAGCCACCGCAGGACACCGGGAGGATCAGCCCGGAGATCTCCCGCCACCACCCCCGCATGACTCCACTGTGCCTTCCGGGCGGGAAGTCGGCCACCCCTGTGGAAAACGCGGAGGAGGCTTGCGGACCTCAGCCCGGGTAGACCAGTGAGGAACCCTTCTTGACCACCGTCTGCCAGTTGTCTCCGGGCGACAGCTTCACGATCCCGTCGCTCGACGTGGCCGCCATCAGCGGAAGCTGCTCGTCGTCCGCCGCCGCGACCGACGAGACCTGGTTCACGCCGGGCAGGGCGCCCGACGCGGACGTCGAACCGTCCGCCTGGACGTAGCGCACCTGCTGCACGCCGCCCTCCTCCTTGCCGACCACCACGAGCCGGCTGCGGCCCGACCACGACATCGCGGTCACGTCCGTCAGCTGGGGTGCGGCCTGGCGCAGCTGCACCACCGACACCTGCTTCCCGGTCGCCGGTCCGCGCCGCTCGATCCGGCCGATCTTCAGGGTGTTGTGGCCGTCCTGGGTCACGAGCAGGGCGATCCGCACCCCGTCCGCGGACATCCGCAGTGCCTCGATCCGGCCGCCGTCCAGGTCGGGCACGGCGACCTCCTGGGGCTTGCCGGTGCCCCCGTCCAGCAGCAGCAGCCGGGGGTTGTCGGGGTCCCGGTCGGCCACCCAGAGGTCGCCGCTGCCGTCCCAGCTCGGCGCCGACAGACGGTTCTTGAGGCTGTGGGCCCTGCTGGTCACCGAGGGGGCGGGGAGTTCCTCGTCCGAGATGATGGACGTGACGTAGAGCGCCGATCCGTCGCGCGAGACCGCCGCCGCCGACTGCTCGTCCCGGGCCACACCGATCACGCTCATCGGCATCGGGCCGTTGCCGAGCGGACCGGCCACGGCCTCCGGGGTGCCACTGCCCTTGGTGCTGCCGGGGATCCGTTCCACATGCCCCTTGTCGTCGACGAAGTACTGGCTGTCCGGACCACTCGACGAACCGTCGGGGGCGAACTCCTCCGCCTGGTCGGTCCCGAGCGCGCACAGCGTGGAGCCGTCCGAGCGCTGCAGCTCGACCTGCTCGACCCGAGCCGACGTCAGGTCCCGCAGGGTGTAGAGGACCTGTGAGGCCATCATGCGGCAGGACCGCTGCCCGACCCCGTCCGCCTTCTTGTTCAGCGGCACCTTCAGTACGTTGCGGTCGTCGGGCGCCAGGGAGGTGACGCCCTTCTTCAGCTCCGTGCCCCGGGGGAACCGGGATTCGACCACGGGCCGCAGCCAGTTGGTCGGCCCCGCGAGCAGGCTGCGGACGGACTGGGTCACGGTGTCCATCCCCGTGATGGGATCCATCCGGCTGCGGAGGTAGACGGGGTCGGCCACCAGGGTCGACGGCACCGTCTTCCGTTCCGCCGCGAAGTAGTACTTGTTGACGGACCGGAAGAGGCGCTTGAAGTCCGACTGCCCGAGCAGGAGCCCGTCCGGCACGCGGTCGATCCGCCACTCCTTGCCCTCCGGGCCGTCCTCCTTCACCACGTGCAGGGTCTGGCTGTAGTCGGCGGGGGCCAGCGGCTGGTAGACGCTCTGGGCGTCGACCGTCGCCACCCTCTTGCCGGTCAGCGTGTAGGTCACCTCGGTGATGTTGTGGTCGCCGTCACGGACGGGACGGTCCTTCCGATTCGGCGCCTTGGTGAGCACGGTGGTGAACGCGCCCGGATCCCAGTTCTTGGCCGCCCTCTTCGTCAGGTACTTGCGGGTCGTCCTGAACTCCGAGTCGTCGCTGGTCATCGACTCCAGGAAGCCGTCGACCACTTCGTCGGTGGTGGCGTTGTCACGCGGCGCGACGGCGTACACCTGCACCTGGGAGTCGCCCGGCTGCGAGGCGTCGACGGCCTTGACGTCCCCGGTGACGGGCATCGAACTGCACGCGGACAGCAGCACCGCGCCGCATCCGAGCAGCACGAGCAGTCCCGGCACACGCCCACGGCCGTCCCTGCGACGGTCAGCGCCCACGATTCATGCCCCTTGCTCCGGATCCTGCACCACCGTGTCCAATTCGCCGCCCGGCCGGCCCTCGGCGGGGCGCGCGACCACCCGTGCGCCGCTGCCGGGAAGGGCCGCCGGATGCACCGAGGCGGGTGACGTCCGCGGCGTCGCGGGAGTCCTCGGCGGCACGGACAGAGCCGGCCGGTCGCCGCTCCCGGGCTGGGCCGGCACGGCCGTCAGCCGGTGCCCGTCCTGCGCCCCGGCCCCGTTCCGGCCGGTGTTCTCCCGGTTGCGCCGGGAGTCCTCGGGTTCCAGCGGTATCGGCGAGCCGCGCAGCGGTTCGTCCGCCGTGCGCGGCAGCGTCAGCCGGAACTGCGAACCGCCGCCGGGCTCGCCCCACGCCTGCAGCCAGCCACCGTGCAGCCGGGCATCCTCCACCGCGATGGAGAGCCCGAGGCCGGTGCCGCCGGTCGTACGGGCCCGGGCCGGGTCGGCCCGCCAGAACCGGTTGAACACCCGGGTCGCCTCGCCGGGCTTGAGCCCGACCCCGTAGTCCCGGACGGCCACGGCGACCGCTCCCCCGGCGGCCCCCATCCGCACCACGACGTCCCGTCCCTCGCCGTGCTCGACGGCGTTGACCACGAGGTTGCGCAGCACCCGCTCGACCCGGCGCGCGTCGGCCTCCGCTATCACCGGCTGCTCGTCGCCGACCACCCGGATCCGGGTGCCCTTGCGCTCGGCCAGCGGCTCGGCCCCGCCGATCACCCGCTGCACCACCTGACGCAGGTCTATCGGCTCGGCCTCCAGCGCCGCGGCGCCCGCGTCGAACCGGCTGATCTCCAGGAGGTCGGAGAGCAGCGACTCGAACCGGTCGAGCTGGTCCCCGAGCAGTTCCGCGGAGCGCGCCGTCACGGGGTCGAAGTCGACCCGGGCCTCGTGGATGACATCGGCGGCCATCCGTACCGTCGTCAGCGGGGTCCGCAGTTCGTGGGAGACGTCGGAGACGAAGCGCCGCTGCATCCGGGAGAGCTCCTCCAGCTGCTGGATCTTCAGCTGGAGGTTCTGCGCCATCTTGTTGAAGGCCTCGCCGAGCCGGGCGATGTCGTCCTCGCCGGTGACCTTCATCCGTTCCTGGAGCCGGCCCGCGGAGAGCCGCTCGGCGATACCCGCCGCCATCCGCACGGGCGTGACGACCTGCCGCACCACGAACCAGGCGATGGCCCCGAGCAGTACGACCACGAACAGGCCCGCCGTCGCCAGCGTGCTCTTGACCAGCGTCAGCGACTTCTCCTCCTGCGCGAGCGGGAAGAGGTAGTAGAGCTGGTACGGGTTGTGGTCGATGTCGTAGAGCCGCTTGCCCATGATGAGGCCGGGCTGCGGTTCCTGCTCGCCGGACTCGTACTCGATCAGGGAGTACGTCTGGAACGCCCCCTGGCCCTTGTTCACGGAGTCCCGCAGTTTCTGCGGGATGCTCGCCGCGTTCACGCTCCCCGATCCGCGCGGCGCCCGGGTGTCCTCGTCGGCGCTGAGCGCGACCACGTGGAAGGCGTTCTTCCCGCCGCTGGCGAGCTGGTCGACGAGCTCGGTCCGCCAGGAGTTGTTGGCCGTGTTGCCGTCCGCCGTACCGCCGCCCTGGCCGCCGGGGGTGAGCGGGGCGTTCGCCTTCTCCTGGGCCGCGGCGAAACCGCCGGCGGCCTGGGTCTGGGCGGCCTTGCCCTTGGCTTCGAGCAGGCCGTTGCGCACCTGCCCGATCACGACCAGGCCGAGGAGCAGCACCACGCCCAGCGACATGAGCAGCGTGCCCGCGACCACCCGCAGCTGGATGTTGCGCCGCCACAGCCGCATGACGGGCAGCAGCGGACGGCGCACCCAGCGCATCAGCAGGCGCGGCACGGGGCCGCCGGGCGCCCGGTCGTGGAACAACCGGCCGCCCTGCAGAAGGCGTCCGACCTGGGACGCCTTGTTTCCTGGGCCGGCAACCCGCTCCGCACGGGCTCCCGGCTCCCCGGGCTGCGGAGCAGCGTTACCCAGGGTCATGTCAGCTCGGTCCGGCCTTGTAGCCGACCCCTCGGACGGTCACCACGATCTCCGGCCGCTCCGGGTCCTTCTCGACCTTGGAGCGCAGCCGCTGGACGTGCACGTTCACCAGCCGGGTGTCGGCGGCGTGGCGGTATCCCCACACCTGCTCCAGCAGCACCTCGCGGGTGAAGACCTGCCACGGCTTGCGCGCGAGCGCGACCAGCAGGTCGAACTCCAGCGGGGTGAGGGCGATCGACTGCCCCTCCCGCTTCACCGAGTGCCCCGCCACGTCGATGACCAGGTCACCGATGGCGAGCTGCTCGGGTGCAGGCTCCTCGGACCTGCGCAGGCGCGCCCTGATCCGGGCGACCAGTTCCTTGGGCTTGAACGGCTTGACGATGTAGTCGTCGGCCCCGGACTCCAGGCCCACCACCACATCGACCGTGTCGCTCTTGGCCGTGAGCATGACGATCGGCACACCCGACTCGGCCCTGATCAGTCTGCAGACCTCGATGCCGTCCCTACCGGGCAGCATGAGATCCAGCAGGACCAGGTCCGGCTTGGCCTCACGAAATGCAGCAAGTGCCTTGTCGCCGTCCGCTACGAACGACGGCTCGAACCCTTCACCACGCAGCACAATCCCGAGCATCTCGGCCAGTGCGGTGTCGTCGTCGACGACAAGGACGCGTCCCTTCATAATCGACATCATCCCATTAGCTAATCGTTACCTGCGATGATCTGGCACACAGCTCCGCCAGTCCGGCCCCCGTCACGGGGGAAACGGCGCCCTCCTCCGTGACGATCGCCGTGACCAGTTCCGGCGGTGTGACGTCGAACGCGGGGTTGTACGCAGGGGTTCCCACCGGCGCCACGGGCACTCCGCCGACGTTCCCGTCCGCCCCTCGCGTCCCCGGCAATGTGAACTCCGTCACTTCGCTCGCCGCCCGCTGCTCCACGACGATCGACGCACCGTCCGGGGTGTGCAGGTCGACGGTCGTGGTCGGTGCCACCACGATGAACGGCACGTGGTGGTACTTGGCGAGGACCGCCAGCGGATAGCTCCCCACCTTGTTCGCCACCGACCCGTCCGCGGCGATGCGGTCCGCCCCGATGAGCACGGCGTCCACCTCCCCCGCGGCGAACAGCGAACCCGCGGCATTGTCCGTGAGCAGGTCGTACGGCATGCCGTTGCGCGCCGCCTCGTACGCGGTCAGTCTGGCCCCCTGCAGCAGCGGACGCGTCTCGTCCACCCACAGCCGCCTCAGCCGCCCCTGCCGGTGCGCCCCGAGCGCCACGGCGAAGGCGGTGCCCTCACCGCCCGATACGAGCGCCCCCGTGTTGCAGTGCGTCAGCAGCCGGTGCCCGTCCCCGCCTGGCAGCAGCTCGTCCAGCAGGGCGAGGCCGTACCGGGCCATGCGCCCGCTGGCCTCGGCGTCCTCCCGGTGCAGCGCCCTGGCCTCGGCCAGCACCGCCGCCGCGGCCCGCTCCCGGTCCGCGCCCTTCTCGACGGCCCTGCGGTACGCCCCGGCGGCCCTCCGCACCCCGTACCCGAGGTTCACCGCGGTGGGGCGCGCCCGCCCCAGCAGCTCCGCGGCCCGCGCGACGTCGTCGCCCCGCGCGGCCGCGAGCGCGACCCCGTAGGCCCCCGCGATGCCCAGCAGCGGGGCGCCGCGCACCGCCAGCGTCCGGATCGCCCGCACCAGCTCGGGCACATCGGTGCAGCCCAGCTCGACCTCCTCCGCCGGCAGACGGGTCTGGTCGAGGAGCACCAGCGCAGGTCCTTCCGGAGGCTCGGCCCAGCGGAGTACGGAAGGTGCGGGGGACTCGGTGCCCGCCGCCGATTGCTCGTCCTGATCAGCCATTCGCCCAGTCTGCCCGGTGAGGCCCCTGAGGATGAAGGTACGAAGGAGATGGAGCGCCCGGTCCACGGCAGGGCGTCGCGTGGCACGATGGCTGCCAACCTGCTGCCCCGATGAGCGGTCAGGACCGTGAAGGAGCGAGAATGAACGACACTCCGGGCTGGGCCTCGCCCGGATCCGCCCCCTCCGAGGGCCAGGGCGCGAACGTCCCACGGCCTTCCGAGCCCGCCGACGGCAACGGTCAGGGAGGCAACTGGTCCTCCGCCCAGCCGCCCGCAGGGCAGTGGTCCCCACCGAGTGCTCCCGGCGCAGGTCCCCATACCTCTCCTCCCGCCGCGAGCTGGGGCGCCGGAGGCCCGGGTCCCGGACCGTACGGCCCCGGCCGGTGGCAGCCGCCCGCCGCGGCCAAGCCCGGTGTCATCCCGCTCCGCCCCCTCGGCGT
Source organism: Streptomyces sp. NPDC002669 (assembly GCF_042889165.1). Taxonomy (NCBI): domain Bacteria; kingdom Bacillati; phylum Actinomycetota; class Actinomycetes; order Kitasatosporales; family Streptomycetaceae; genus Streptomyces; species Streptomyces sp. NPDC002669. Next base: position 227,360 of record NZ_JBIAQQ010000012.1, read on the forward strand.
CGGCGAGATCCTCGACGGCGCGGTCTCCACCATGCGCGCCCACTGGCGCACGGTCCTCGGCATCACCCTCACCGTGTCCGTGATCGCCCAGATCGCGATCATCCTCATACAGCGCTTCCTGCTGCCGGACCCCGTGGAGATCGATCCGGACGCCACCGGCCCGGAGGCGCTGCGACAGGCCGCCGACTCGGCGCAGTCGACGCTGATCAGCAGCCTGCCCTCCGTGCTGATCGGCATGATCGCCACACTGATCACGACCTCCGTGCTGACCGTGGTGATCAGCCGCTCGGTGCTGGGGCGCCCGGTGACGCTCGCCGAGGCGTGGGCGGAGGCCCGCCCCCGGCTCGCTCAGCTGCTGGGACTGACCCTGCTGCTGGCCCTGATCAGCGCCGCCATCCTGACGGTCGGCATCCTGCCGGGACTCCTGCTCGGCTCCGCCGCCGGCGCGGCCCTGGCCCTCATCGGTTTCCTGGCCTCGTCCGCCGTCACCATCTGGCTGATGGTCCGCTTCAGCCTCGCCTCCCCGGCCCTGATGCTGGAGCGGCAGTCGATCGCCGCCTCCATGCGCCGTTCCGCGAAGCTCGTCGGGGGTGCCTGGTGGCGGACCTTCGGCGTTCTGGCCCTCACCTGGCTGCTGACGTTCATCGTGTCCCTCATCGTCGCCATCCCGTTCGGCATCATCGCGATGGCCGTGGACGGCGGCGGAATCAGCTCCGTCCTCACGGACGGGTCCATGGACTTCGGCTGGCCCTTCCTCATCGTCTCCGGCATCGGCGAAGTGGTCATCTCGACGATCACCTATCCGCTCTCCGCCGGTGTGATGGCCCTGCTCTACATCGATCAGCGCATCCGCCGCGAGGCACTCGACCTCGAACTCGGCCGGGCGGCCGGCCTGCCCGGATACGACACCGGAAACTGATGCCGTGACGGGAGCGGGGGGCATCACAGCAGTACGGTCACTGGTCCGCGCGAGCGGCGACACACCCGTGGACACCCCACGGGTTCCCGCCCGGGAGGCCGCCGAGCGCGAACTGTCCAAGCCGATGTACCACGAGAACGATCCCAATCTCCTCCAGCGCGGCCTCGACCGGCTCTGGGACTGGATCGGCGACCTCCTGGGCAAGGCATCCGGCGCCGCACCGGGCGGCCCGCTCGGCCTCGTCGTGCTCGTGCTGGTCGTCATCGGCCTGCTCGCCGCGCTCTGGTGGCGGCTCGGGACACCGCGTCCCGTCGTACGTTCCGCGGAGGCCCTCTTCGACGACGGTCCCCGCAGCGCGGCCGAACACCGGAAGGCCGCCGAGGCGCACGCGGTCGCCCAACGCTGGAACGAGGCGGTCCAGGAGCGCATGCGCGCCCTCGTCCGTTCCCTGGAGGAACGCGCCCTGCTGACCCCCCGCCCCGGACGCACCGCCGACGAGGCCGCCGCCGAGGCGGGCCGTTCACTGCCCGCGCACGCGACGCGGCTCCGTGCCGCCGCCAAGGAGTTCGACGACGTCACGTACGGCGGACGCACCGCCGACGAGCGGGCGTACCTGGACGTGCGGGACCTGGACCTCGCGCTCGAGACCGCCAAGCCCGTCCTGACGGCCGCAGCCCGGGGAGCGGCCGAATGACCCGGGTCGCCGCCACCTCGGCCTCCCTCACCCCTCGCCAGGTCTGGGTCCGCGCCCGCGGTCTCCTGCTCGCCCTCCTTCTGCTCGTCGTCGCCGCGATCGTCCTGGCGAGCGTGCGCTCCGGCGACCAGCACGGCCGTCTCGACCCCCGCTCCGCCGACCGGTACGGCAGCCGGGCCGTCGCCGAACTCCTCAAGGACCGCGGGGTCTCCGTCCAGGTGGCCACCACGCTCCGGGAGGCCACGGCCCGGCTGGGCCCCGACACCACGCTGCTCGTCACCTCCCCCGACCTGCTGGCCCCGGAGCAACAGGACAGGCTCCGCGTTGCGGCCGAGGGCTCGGCGGGCCGCACCGTCCTCCTCGCGGCGGGCCCTTCCTCCGTCAGCACACTGGTGCCCGGTGTCGGCGCCGAGTCCGCCGGCTCCGTGGCCCCCCGCGACCCCGAATGCTCCCTGCCTGCCGCCCGCGCCGCGGGCGATGCCGAGACAGGGGGCTTCCGCTACATCGCAGGCGGTTCCGCCGCCACCACCTCCTGTTTCCCGAGCAACGGCCTTCCGACCCTGCTCCTGGTCGAGCGGGGCGCGGGCGACACCGTGCTCCTCGGCTCCCCCGACCTCCTTCGCAACGACCGGCTCGCCAACCGGGGCAACGCCTCCCTGGCCCTGCAACTCCTCGGTTCCCGTCCTCATCTGGTCTGGTACCTCCCCTCACTCGCCGATACCTCCGCCGTCGGAGACGGCGGCGACGGAGCCGGTGACGGCAGCAGCTTCACCGACCTGATCCCGCAGGGCTGGCTGTGGGGCACGCTCCAGCTGGCCCTGGCCGCCGTACTCGCCGCCGTCTGGCGCGCCCGCCGTCTGGGTCCCCTGGTGGCCGAGCGGCTGCCCGTGGCCATCCGCGCCTCCGAATCCACCGAGGGCCGGGCCCGCCTCTACCGCAGGGCGAATGCCCGTGACCGCGCCGCCGACTCGCTGCGCGCCGCGTCCCGTGCCCGTATCGCCCCGCTCATCGGCGTCCCCTCCCGCGACGCCCACTCCCCCTCGGTGCTCGTCCCTGTTCTCTCCACCCGCCTCGGCACCACCGAGGACAGCATCCAGGCACTGCTCTTCGGCCCCGTTCCGGCCGACGACGCCGCCCTCGTCCGCCTGGCAGACCAACTCGACACCCTCGAAAGAGAGGTACGCACGTCATGAGCGCCCCGCCCCCGGTGCCCGCCGGCACCCCCGAGACCACCGGGAACGGCGACACGGCCCGCGCAGCCCTGGAAGCGCTGCGCTCCGAGATCGCCAAGGCCGTGGTCGGCCAGGACCCGGCGGTCACCGGGCTCGTCGTCGCCCTGCTCTGCCGGGGCCACGTCCTGCTCGAAGGGGTGCCCGGCGTGGCCAAGACCCTCCTGGTCCGGGCCCTCGCCGCCTCGCTCGAACTCGACACCAAGCGCGTCCAGTTCACCCCCGACCTGATGCCCAGCGACGTCACCGGCTCGCTGGTCTACGACGCCCGCACTGCGGAGTTCTCCTTCCAGCCCGGTCCCGTCTTCACCAACCTGCTTCTCGCCGACGAGATCAACCGCACCCCTCCCAAGACGCAGTCCTCCCTCCTGGAAGCCATGGAGGAGCGCCAGGTCACCGTCGACGGAACCCCTCGGCGACTGCCCGACCCCTTCCTCGTCGCCGCCACGCAGAACCCCGTCGAGTACGAGGGCACCTACCCGCTTCCCGAAGCCCAGCTGGACCGCTTCCTGCTCAAGCTGACGGTGCCGCTCCCCTCACGGGAGGACGAGGTCAGCGTCCTCATCCGGCATTCCGACGGCTTCGATCCGCGCGACCTCAAGTCGGCGGGCATACGCCCCGTCGCGGGTCCGGCCGACCTCGAGGCCGCCCGTGACGCGGTCGCCCGGACCAAGGTCTCTCCCGAGATCGCCGGCTATGTCGTCGATATCTGTCGTGCCACGCGTGAATCCCCCTCGCTCGCCCTCGGCGTCTCCCCCCGAGGTGCCACCGCACTGCTGTCGACCGCCCGCGCCTGGGCCTGGCTCACCGGCCGTGACTACGTCATCCCGGACGATGTGAAGGCCCTGGCACTCCCCACGCTCCGCCACCGCATTCAACTGCGGCCCGAGGCGGAAATGGAGGGGGTCACCCCCGACTCCGTCATCACCTCGGTCCTCGCCCACGTCCCCGTACCCCGATGAGGCGGTGACCGTGGCGCTCACCGGACGTACCGCCCTGCTGGCCGCCCTGGGGTCACTCCCCGTAGGCATCCTGGCTCCGAGCTGGACCGGCCTGCTCGCGGTCAACGCACCGCTCTCTCTCGCAATTCTGTGCGACTACATCCTGGCTGCACCAGTGCGAACGCTCCAATTCACCCGATCCGGTGATACGAACGTTCGACTCGGCGAGGCCGCCGAGGTGCAACTCACCGTAACCAACCCTTCCCCTCGCCGACTGCGGGCACACCTCCGCGACGCCTGGCCCCCCAGCAGCTGGTCCGCGGGGACGGAGCAGGCCGCCTCCCGCCACAGGCTGACGGTCCCGGCGGGGGAACGCCGTCGGCTGACCACCTTCCTGAAGCCCACCCGGCGGGGCGATCGCCGTGCCGAGCGCGTCACCGTCCGCTCGTTCGGCCCGTTGGGGCTCGCCGCCCGCCAGGGACATCACCAGGTCCCCTGGACGGTGCGGGTGCTGCCTCCTTTCACGAGCAGGAAGCACCTGCCGTCCCGGCTCTCCAGGCTCCGTGAACTCGACGGCCGCACCAGCGTGCTCACCCGCGGCGAGGGCACGGAGTTCGACAGCCTGCGCGCGTACGTGCCCGGCGACGACACCCGGTCCATCGACTGGCGGGCCACGGCGCGTCAGTCCGCCGTGGCGGTGCGCACATGGCGTCCCGAACGGGACCGCCACATCCTCATCGTCCTGGACACCGGCCGCACTTCGGCGGGACGGGTCGGTGACGTGCCCCGCCTCGACGCTTCCTTGGACGCGGCCCTGCTGCTCACGGCGCTCGCCACCCGCGCGGGCGACCGCGTGGACCTGCTCGCCTACGACCGCCGGGTCCGCGCGCAGGTCCAGGGCCGGTCTGCGGGCGAGGTCCTGTCGGCCATGGTGAACGCCCTGGCCCCCGTCGAGCCCGCGCTCGTGGAAACCGATGCCCGGGGCCTCAGCGCCGCTGTCCTCGCCGGCGCGCCCCGCCGCTCCCTGGTGGTGCTGCTGACCGGCCTGGACGCAGCCCCCGTGGAAGAGGGCCTGCTTCCCGTGCTGCGCCGTCTGACCCAGCGCCACACGGTGCTGGTGGCTTCCGTGGCGGATCCCCATGTCGAGCGGATGGCGAAGGCCAGGGGCACGGTGGACGCGGTCTACGAGGCTGCCGCGGGCGCCCGGGACAGGGCGGGGCGGCTGCGCACCGCGGAGCGGCTGCAGCGCCACGGCGCCGTGGTGGTGGACGCCACTCCGGACAATCTCGCCCCGGCCCTCGCCGACGCCTATCTCGCCCTCAAGGGGGCCGGGCGGCTCTGAGCCGCGCCCCGCGACGCGAGGCCATCAGCGCTGCTGATGGGTGTTGAGGCGGGCGGCCCGGCGTGTCAGGTGGTCCCGTTCGGCGAGGTTGGGGGCTTTCCGGGCGGCCTCGGCGTACAGCCGTGCCGCCGTCACCGGATCGCCGTCGCGCTCGTGGAGGTACGCCGCCACCGCCGTATGGCGGGGCAGCGAGTCGTCCAGCGCCGCGAGAGCCGCCAGGCCCGCACGCGGTCCGTCGGCCTCTCCGACGGCCACCGCACGGTTGAGCCTGACGATCGGATTGTCGGTCAGGCGTACGAGTTCGTCGTACCACTCGACGATCTGTACCCAGTCGGTCTCCTCGGCCCTGGGCGCGTCGGCGTGGAGGGCCGCGATGGCGGCCTGGGCCTGGAACTCGCCCAGCCGGTCACGGGCGAGGGCCGCCTGCAGGATCTCGACGCCCTCGGCGATCAACCCGGTGTCCCATCGGCTGCGGTCCTGCTCGGCGAGCGGCACCAGGCTGCCATCGGGCGCGGTCCGGGCGGCGCGTCTGGCGTGGTGGAGCAGCATGAGGGCGAGCAGCCCCGCCGCCTCGGGGTGGTCGATCGCGGCTGCGAGCTGCCTGGTGAGCCGGATCGCCTCGGCGGCGAGGTCGATGTCGCCGGAGTAGCCCTCGTTGAAGACCAGGTAGAGGACGCGCAGCACGGTGGCGACGTCGCCGGGCCGGTCGAACCGTGCGCCGGAGACGGTGCGCTTGGCCCGGCTGATGCGCTGCGCCATGGTTGCCTCGGGCACCAGGTACGCCTGGGCGATCTGGCGGGTGGTCAGTCCACCGACGGCGCGCAGGGTGAGGGCGACTGCGGAGGACGGCGTCAGCGACGGGTGGGCGCACAGAAAGTAGAGCTGGAGCGTGTCGTCCACCGCGGGGGCAGGGCCTGGCGCCGGTTCCTCGTCGACCAGGTCCTCACGTCGGCGGCGGGCCGCGTCCGCCCGGCTCGCGTCGAGGAACCGGCGCCAGGCCACGGTGATCAGCCAGCCCTTCGGATCCCGTGGCGGGTCGGCCGGCCAGACCCGGACCGCTTCGACCAACGCATCCTGTACGGCGTCCTCGGCCGCCGCGAAGTCGGCTCCGCGGCGGACGAGGATTCCGAGCACGCTCGGTGTGAGGCTCCGGAGCAGGACCTCGTTCATCGATGTGGTCACTCCGCGATGGTGGGCGGCGCGGCCAGGAACGGACGCACCTCGAGCCACTCGTGGATCGGCTTTCCGCCGGCCCCGGGAGCGGCCGACAGTTCCCCTGCCAGCTCGACGGCACGCTCGTAGCTGTCGACGTCGATCACCATCCAGCCCGCGATGAGGTCCTTGGTCTCGGCGAACGGGCCGTCGGTGACCGGAGGCCGTCCCTCCCCGTCATAGCGAACCCATGCCCCTTCGGGGGCGAGCGCCTGCCCGTCGATGAACTCGCCGGTCTCTTCCAACCGGGCCGCGAAGTCGTGCATGTACTGCATGTGGGCCGAGATCTCCTCCGGCGTCCACTGGTCCATGCATACGTCGTTGACCGGGGTCGGGGCGCCTCGGTAGTGCTTGAGCAGCAGGTACTTGGCCATGGTGTCTCTCCTCGGTACTGATGCGGCTGCGACCCATCTTGGTCGCGTTCACTACGAAGACGGAGTCAACTACGGGTTCTCGACATCACTGCCCAAGATTTTTTGGATCCGATGTCACCTGTCCGGCCCACGAGGACGGGGAGGACCGGCTGCGGCCGACCTGACCGGGCCCTGAATCTGGGTGCAAACGCAGAAAAGCCCCGCACCATCAGGTGCGGGGCTTTCCCGGAATGATTGTTCGGCGGCGTCCTACTCTCCCACAGGGTCCCCCCTGCAGTACCATCGGCGCTGAAAGGCTTAGCTTCC